>JAKFXJ010000043.1 GCA_021731425.1 Limnohabitans sp.
AGGCAGTCAAGTCAGCACCGTCAATGGCCAAGCTGTGATCGTGCTTCAAGACAGTTTCGACCGCGCATGGCGGCGTACGGGTGTGGCCTTGGACCGCAGCGGCTTCACGGTAGAAGACCGCGACCGGATGGCCGGGGTTTACTTTGTGCGTTATGTCGCCGCCGGCACCAGCAGCGAACCGACAGGCTTTCTGGGACGCATCTTTAGCAGCAAGAAAGACACCCCTTCAACGCTGACCAAATACCAGATCAAAGTCATTTCCTCAGGAGAGAACCAAAGCGCCATTCGCGTGTTGACGGCCACGGGTCAACCCGAACCATCGGCCCAGGATGCAGAGCGAATTTTGAAGTTGATTGCGGCCGAATTGCGCTGAGCAAGAAAATTCAAGACGAAAAAAACCCCGCAAAGCGGGGTTTTTTCATGACCCATCCGGTTTGCACCGGATGAATAAGATCACTTGGCAGCAGATGCGTCAGCTGCTGGAGCCGATGCGTCAGCAGCTGGAGCAGCGGCAGGAGCCGATGCGTCAGCAGCTGGGGCAGCAGCTGGAGCTGGTGCGGGTGCAGGAGCTGCAGCTTCTTTTTTGCCGCAAGCGGACAAAGCAGCAGCAGCGACGATAACGGCCAGAACGAGGGACTTGTTCATTTTGATTTTCCTAATGTGTGAATGTAAAAACAATTTCCGGAAACTGTTTCAACGGTGGTTAAAGCCGTCGAAACCGAGCCAAAAGCACTCGAGCTCTTTTGTACTCAGCCTTGGATTATAGCGTTTTCCCTAGTCCATCAGACAAATACTGACCGCTGGCTTGCATTAATTTGATGCAAAAAATATCGAATAGCCTGTTCAAAGGGTTTTTAACCAACCGGCACCAGCCCAATCAAGCAACGCTTCTTTGGCATCTGCACTCAAAACCTGGATTTTCTGAGGTGAAATAACCCGTTCATCGGCCAATTGACGCAAAACCACAGCATCACGCCCGCCGACCTTGAAGCCCTCGCCATTGATGAAGACGTGTTTGTCGTCGTACATCATCTTGCTGCGGCGGTCCAGGCGCAAGCCCATCGACAAATCAGGCGCCACTTCGGCATCCTCGAACCAGACATTGGCTTTGGGCTCAGTCAGGTACTCGCCCAGCAAACTGTCCAGCAAGTCTGGGTTTTGAAGCGCTTTATCCACCACTTGCCGCGCAAAGCCAGCCAAAGACTGCGGAATGGCAGCAGGTGATGACATCGCCCCTTGTTTCGGATCCCGATAAATGGCGTCCCCCACACCGTCAAACGCTTCATCGGCCAAGCCCAGCAACAACTCGCGGGCCAACTCGCCCTCTTGAGGCGCCCGAAAGCCAATCGACCAGGTCATGCATTCGCCTTCGGCCACACCATCGTGGGCATATTTGGGGGGTAAATAAAGCATGTCGCCAGGGTTGAGCACAAACTCTTCTTCCGCTTCAAAATTTTGCAAAATCTTGAGCGGCACGCCCGGCTGAAGACTCAAGTCTTTGTTGCGGCCAATGCGCCAGCGGCGCTGCCCATGGGCCTGCAACAAAAACACGTCGTAGCTGTCAAAGTGCGGCCCCACGCCACCGCCATCGGTGGCATAGCTGATCATCACATCGTCCAGCCGTGCATCAGGCACAAAGCGGAACTGCTGCATCAGCGCGTGGACGCCGTCGTGGTGCAAGTCGACGCCTTGCACCAGAAAGGTCCATTTTTTCTGGCTGAAGGGCGGCAGACTGCGCTTAGGGAACGGACCATGCTTCATCTTCCAGCCCTTGGGCGAGTCCACGATCAAACGCGACTCCACGCCCTCCTCACCCGCCAAGGCCACCAAGTCAGCGCGGCCCACACACGGCACAAAACCCGGGATCGCGTTGCGCACCAGCAAGGGCTTTTTTTGCCAGTGGCGCTTCATGAATTGGCTGGGGCTGAGCCCACCGAGCAGGGCCAAAGGTTGTTCTGTGTTCATGGGGATGTTCCAGTTGCGCAAGTCAAAAGACCAACACTCAAAGACAAGGCGGCCAAAAACAGGCCGCCAAACTGCGACAATTGTCCTATGGAAATCAAGACACCTTCTGTGGTCGCACTGACCTGGACACTCAAAGACACGCTGGGCGAAGTTCTGGACACCCTGGACGAGCCCGTTGAATTTTTCATCGGCGGCCAAGACCTGCTGCCCAAGATCGAGGAAGCCCTGCAAGGCCACGAAAAAGGCGCCAAGGTCGACCTGCACCTGGAGCCCGAAGACGCCTTTGGCGACTTCAACGAAGAGCTGCTTTTCTTGGAGCCGCTGGCCCTCTTTCCCGAAGGGCTGGAGCCCGGCCTCACGATCGAAGGCACCGCCTTGCCCGAGGGCTGCCACCCCGACGCACCGCGCAACGTGCTCTACACCGTCACCGAAATCTACCCCGAGCATGTGGTGCTAGACGGCAACCACCCGCTTTCGGGCATTGCGCTGCGTTTGCACCTGAAGGTGGAATCGGTGCGCGAGCCGACCGAAGCCGAAGTGGGCAGCGGCAGCTGCGGCACGGGATTTTTCAAAATCGAGGTGGGCGATGAAGGCAGCCTGACGGTGCCCACGCTGCACTGAGCCCCTTGAACAGCCCCAATAGCAGCGCCCTGAGGGGCGCTTATTTTTTGCCGGTCGAGCCGTAGCCGCCTTCGCCACGCTCACTGGCTATATCGAAGTCTGTCACCACATTGAATGTGGCCTGCACCACTGGCACGATGACCATTTGTGCGATGCGCTCCATCGGCTCGATGGTGAAAGCCACATCGCTGCGGTTCCAGGCGCTGACCATCAATTGCCCCTGGTAATCACTGTCAATCAAACCCACCAAGTTCCCCAGCACGATGCCGTGCTTGTGGCCCAAACCCGAGCGCGGCAAGAGCATGGCGGCGTAAGCCGGGTCTTTCAGGTGCACCGCAATGCCCGTGGGCACCAGTTGCCATGCGTTGGGTTGCAGGGTCAAAGGTTCGTTCAGGCAAGCACGCAAATCCAGACCCGCGCTGCCTGACGTTGCGTAGGCGGGCAGTTGATCGGCCATGCGGGCGTCGATGATTTTGAGGTCGATGTTCATTGGCAATCCTGGATTTTGTACAGCGCCCAGGACCCAAGGCCATGGCACGCCAAAAAGGGAAATCTATTTCAAACGATGGGCAATGTCGTCGATCAGCTGCACCGCCAAGGCTTGCTTGCTGGCACGAGGCAACTCACGAGCGCCCGCTGGGTCCACCAAAAGCAAGGCGTTGTCGTCTTGGCCAAAAGTGGCAGGACCAATATTGCCCACCAACAGCGGCACCCCCTTGCGAAGGCGCTTGGCCGTGGCATGCGCCAGCAGATCGTGGCTTTCGGCCGCAAAACCCACACAAAACAATTCGCCCGATGCGCCACGCGGAGACTGCGCGATGGTGGCCAGAATGTCCGGGTTCTCCACAAAGCTCAGCTGGGGTGCGTCGCCTGAGCCGTCTTTTTTGATCTTCTGATCGGCCGAATGGGCTGGTCGCCAATCGGCCACTGCGGCCGTGGCGATGAACACATCGGCCGCATGGGCGTGCAATTGCACCGCGTCGAGCATTTGACGGGCCGAACGCACATCCACCCGCTGCACGCCCCGCGGTGTGGGCAAATGCACAGGCCACGCGACCAGCGTGACGCTCGCCCCCGCCATGCGGGCTGCACGCGCGATGGCAAAACCCATCTTGCCACTCGATAAGTTGGTGATGCCGCGTACCGGGTCGATCGCCTCGTAAGTGGGCCCTGCCGTGACCAGCACCGACTTGCCGGACATCACCTTGGGCGTGAAAAACGCTTCCAGGTCTTCCAAAATTTCATCGGCTTCAAGCATTCGGCCGTCGCCCGTCTCGCCACAAGCCTGGTCGCCCTGCCCCACATCCAGCACATGGATGCCGTCGGCTTTGAGCTGGGCCACATTGCGCTGCGTGGCCGGGTTGGACCACATTTCGCGGTTCATGGCCGGGGCCACGATGAGCGGCACCTTGTCCAGCGGCCGCGCCAGGCACATGAGGCTGAGCAGCTCATCTGCGCCACCGTGCAGCAGTTTGGCCATGAAGTCCGCGCTGGCTGGTGCCACCACAATCGCATCGGCCTCGCGGCTCAAATTGATGTGCGCCATGTTGTTGGCTTCACGCGGGTCCCACTGCGAGGTGTAAACCGGCCGACCCGACAAGGCCTGCATGGTCACCGCCGTCATGAAGTGCTCGGCCGCCTCGGTCATCACGACCTGCACCGTCACGCCTGCCTTGACCAAGGCGCGGCAGAGTTCTGCCGACTTGAAGGCTGCAATGCCGCCCGACAAGCCCAGAACGATGTGTTTTCCAGCCAATGTGCTCATGGCTGGGGAATGTAGCAGACCGCTGCATTCAATGCGAAATCACTTGAGCGCAGGACGGGAGAACATTGACCGCAACGCAGCGCCGGGCTCAGGGCTGGCCGGATCGGGCGATTTGGCGAGCGAAGCGAGTTATGAGCCCGACCGGCCAGCCCTGAACCCGGTGCGAAAACATCCACGACAAGTCGACATCGACACAAAACCCCGAACTCGACTGTCTATAATCACGATTTCCACCTACCGGGAGCCAAAGCTCCCGTCTTGGACATGACCAAATTCGTCTTCGTCACCGGCGGTGTGGTGTCTTCCCTGGGCAAGGGAATCGCCTCCGCCTCGCTCGCCGCCCTCCTTGAATCGCGCGGCCTCTCCGTCACCCTCATCAAGCTCGATCCCTACCTCAACGTGGATCCGGGCACCATGTCGCCGATCCAGCACGGTGAGGTGTTTGTGACCGACGACGGCGCTGAAACCGACCTCGACTTGGGCCACTACGAGCGCTTCATCAACACCCGGATGAAGAAGGCCAACAACTTCACCACCGGTCAGATTTACAAAAGCGTCCTTGAAAAAGAACGCCGCGGCGACTACCTGGGCAAGACCGTGCAGGTCATCCCTCATGTCACCAACGAAATTCAGGACTTCGTCAAGCGCGGTGCCGGTTTTGGCACCCCCGAAGCGGTCGATGTGGCCATCGTCGAGATTGGCGGCACCGTGGGCGACATCGAGTCTTTGCCATTTTTGGAAGCCGTGCGCCAGCTCAGCCTGCGCTTAGGGCCCAACAACACTGCATTTGTGCACCTGACTTACCTGCCTTGGATTGTCACCGCAGGTGAGCTCAAGACCAAACCCACACAGCACACCGTGCAAAAACTGCGCGAAATCGGCATCCAGCCTGATGCCCTGCTGTGCCGTGCCGACCGCTACATCCCAGACGACGAGCGCGACAAAATTTCGCTGTTCACCAACGTGCAAAGCTGGGGCGTGATCTCCATGCCCGACGTGGACACCATCTACAAAGTGCCCCGAGTGCTGCACGAGCAAGGCCTGGACGGCCTGATCTGCGACAAACTGCGCCTGAACACGCCGCCGGCCAGCCTCAAGCGCTGGGACGATCTGGTTTACGAGACAGCCAACCCCAAGGGCGAAGTCACGATTGCCATGGTCGGCAAATACGTTGAGTTATCGGACAGCTACAAATCGGTCAACGAAGCGCTGCGCCATGCGGGCATGCGCAACCATGTGCGCGTGAAGATCGAGCACATCGACTCCGAAACCATCACCCCCGAGACCGTGGCCAGCTTGGCCCATTATGACGGCGTGTTGGTGCCTGGCGGTTTTGGAAAGCGCGGCGTGGAAGGCAAGATCGAAACGGCACAATTCGCCCGCACCCACAAAGTGCCTTACCTCGGCATCTGCCTGGGTATGCAGGTCGCCACCATCGAATACGCCCGCCACATGGCAGGCATGAAAGACGCCAACAGCACCGAATTCGAGCCTGAAACGCCCTTCCCCGTCATTGCCTTGATCAACGAGTGGAAAGATGCGGACGGCTCGATCCAGAAACGCGACGCCAATTCCGATTTGGGTGGCACCATGCGTTTGGGTGCACAAAGCTCCGACGTGGCCAAGGGAACACTGGCCCACCAAATCTATGGCGACGTGGTCACCGAGCGCCACCGCCACCGTTACGAGGCCAACGTCAATTACCTGGACGACCTGCGCAAAGCCGGTCTGGTGATCTCGGCGCTGACCCAGCGTGAGCAGTTGACCGAAATTGTCGAGTTGCCACAAACCGTGCACCCTTGGTATGTGGGCGTGCAGTTCCACCCCGAGTTCAAGTCCACGCCTTGGGACGGCCACCCCTTGTTCAACGCCTTTGTGAAGGCGGCCATTGAACACCAGGCCGCCGCCTGAAACACCCCAACAAGGACGCTGCCATGAAACTGTGTGGATTTGACGTTGGACTGAACCAGCCCTTCTTTCTGATCGCGGGCACCTGCTCCATCGAAGGCTTGGAGATGTCCCTGGAAGTGGCCGGTCGCCTCAAAGAGGCATGCACCTCGCTGGGCATCCCCTTCATTTACAAAGGCTCGTTCGACAAAGCCAACCGCTCCTCGGGCAGCACCAAGCGCGGTGTGGGCATCGACGCAGGCCTGAAGATCCTCGATGAAGTCCGCCGCCAAATTGGCGTACCCATCCTCACCGATGTGCACGACGAGTCTCAGGTCAAGACTGTGGCCAGCGTGGTCGATGTGTTGCAGACGCCCGCCTTTTTGTGCCGCCAGACCGATTTCATCCGCGCTGTGGCGCAATCGGGCAAGCCGGTCAACATCAAGAAGGGCCAGTTTTTGGCCCCTTGGGACATGAAAAACGTCATCGACAAAGCCCGCGACGCTGCACGCGAAGTCGGTTTGCCCGAAGACAACTTCCTGGCCTGCGAGCGTGGTGTGAGCTTTGGCTACAACAACCTGGTGGCCGACATGACCAGCCTGGCCGAGATGCGCAAAACCGGCGCCCCGGTGGTGTTTGACGTGACCCACTCGGTCCAAAAGCCCGGTGGCCAAGGCACCAGCAGCGGCGGCGCCCGCGAGATGGTGCCCGTGCTGGCCCGTGCGGGTGTGGCCGCAGGTGTTGCTGGCCTCTTCATGGAGACCCATCCTAAACCTGCCGAGGCTTGGTCTGACGGCCCCAACGCAGTGCCTTTGGGTCGCATGAAAGCCCTGCTCGAGACCTTGGTGCAACTCGATTCCGTCACCAAAAAGAACCCCTTTTTAGAGGATGATTTCTCATGAGCGGCTATATCATCGCCCACGTCCAAGTGACCAATCCCACCCAGTACGAAGAATACAAAAAGTGGTCCACCGCCGCCATGAAAACCGCTGCCGCCGAAGTGTGTGTGCGCGGCGGCCAGGTGCAAGTGCTTGAAGGCGATTGGGCCCCTGAGCGCATCGTGGTCCTGAAGTTCCCCTCGTTCGAGGCTGCCAAGGCTTTTTACGAACTGCCCGAATACCTGAAAGCCCGTGAAGCCCGCGCAGGCGCGGCCATCATGCGCATGGTAGCCGTCGAAGGCGTCTGACCTGCTGGCCAGAGCAACCCGTTTTGTTTTTAAATTGAGAGAGTTCAAAAATGAGTGCAATCGTTGATATCGTCGGCCGTGAAATCCTCGACAGCCGTGGCAACCCCACCGTCGAATGCGACGTGTTGCTGGAGTCTGGCGTCATGGGCCGCGCTGCGGTGCCTTCTGGCGCATCGACCGGCAGCCGCGAAGCCATTGAGCTGCGCGACGGCGACAAGAGCCGCTACTTGGGCAAAGGCGTGCTCAAAGCGGTCGAGCACATCAACACCGAAATCTCCGAAGCCGTGCTGGGCCTGGACGCCTCTGAGCAAGCCTTTTTGGACCGCACCCTGATCGACCTGGACGGCACCGACAACAAGTCACGCCTGGGCGCCAACGCCATGCTGGCGGTGTCCATGGCCGTGGCCCGCGCTGCGGCCGAAGAGTCTGGCCTGCCCCTGTACCGCTACTTTGGCGGCATGAACGCCAACCAAATGCCCGTGCCGATGATGAACGTCATCAACGGTGGCGCTCACGCCAACAACAACCTGGACCTGCAAGAGTTCATGATCATCCCCGTGGGCGCACCTTCATTCCGCGAAGCGGTGCGCTGGGGCGCTGAAGTGTTTCACGCCTTGAAGAAAATCATCCACGACAAGGGCATGAGCATTGCTGTGGGCGACGAAGGCGGCTTTGCCCCCAACATCGACAGCCACGAAGCGGCCATCCAGATGGTGCTCGACGCGATTGCTGCCGCTGGTTACACCGCCGGTGAGCAAATCGCCATTGGCCTGGACTGCGCAGCCAGCGAGTTCTACAAAGACGGCCAATACGTGCTGGCCGGTGAAGGCGGCATCAGCCTCACGTCTGAGCAGTGGACCGACATGCTGGCCACCTGGTGTGACAAGTACCCCATCATCAGCATCGAAGACGGCATGGCCGAAGGCGACTGGGACGGCTGGAAAATTTTGACCGACCGCTTGGCCAAAAACGTGCAAATCGTGGGTGACGACCTGTTTGTGACCAACACCAAGATTCTCAAAGAAGGCATCGACAAAGGCATTGCCAACTCGATCC
>JAKFXJ010000290.1 GCA_021731425.1 Limnohabitans sp.
TGTCCAACACGCTCAGGTAGGGCAGCAAATTGAATTGCTGGAACATCACGCCCACATGGTCGGCCCGAAAGGTGTCGCGCTGGCCGGGCTTCAAAGCCGCCCAGTCTTGTCCCAGCAAAACCACACGACCCTGATGGGGCGTCAAAACGCCCGACAACAAGCCCAGCAAGGTGCTCTTGCCGCAACCGCTGGGGCCATGCAAAAAAACAGTCTGACCACGGTCCACATGCAATCGGCCCAGCACCAAGGTGTCAGGCCCGCCCCGGGTCCAGGCAAAGCGCAATGGCTCGATGTCGATCACATTCGTCTCCCTTTTGTGCAGGGCAATATACCCCGTCAATCGGGCACAACGGTCTTTCTCCGGCTTTCCCTGCGGGCAATCCAGACGGTGGCGCCCAAGATGACCAGCGCCCCGGCCCAAGTCCATTGGCTGGGCACATCACCAAACACCAGCCACCCCAGCAAAGAGGCCCAGACCAGATCGAGAAAACGCAGCGACTGGGTGGCCGAAATATCGGCCAGCGCAAACGCCCGCGTGAGGCAATAGTGGGCCAGCGTGCCCAGCACGCCCGTGGCGGCAAAGCCCAGCCACTGTATCAAGGTTGGCGCTTGCCAGTTGGGCAGCGCCATGGGCAAGCTCAAGACCGTGACCGTCAGCGCTTGCCACAGCACAATCACGCCCTCTTTTTCGTAGCGGGTCAGGGCTTTGGTAATGAGGAAAGACGCTGCAAAAACAGGCGACGAGGCCAGCATGACGAGGTTGAACCAACCGCCCTCACCGGACATCTTGGGCAGGACCACCACCAGCACGCCCGCAAAGCCAATGATCGCGGCGATCCAGCGGTCTTTGCGCATGGGCTCGCCCAAAAACCAGGCCGCACCGATCATGATGAAAATCGGCCCGGTAAAGCCAATGGCCGTCATGTCGGCCAAGGGGATTTTGGGCAAGGCCGTGAACCACAACACCAGACCCAAGGTGTGCACCCCGCCACGCCAGAACTGGCCCGCCATGTTCACCGGCATATAAGCCCGCCAGCCCTCACGCCAGACCCAAGGCAAGATGACCAACAAACCAAACAGATAACGCAAAAACTGCGATTGGTAGACGTCCAGGTGCAGCGTCAGCTCGCGGGCGATGGTGTTGAGTAAAGAAAACAGCAGCCCACCCAGCACCATCCAGACCATGCCCCGCACGGCCACAGGCCAAGCGGCAAAGGCCCGCATGCCGCGGTGGTGCGTCAGCGACCACTGGCGCAAGGGGGACCAAGACTTGCGCGGTTTCATGCCGCTACTCTGTTGTAGGTGTGAATCACCCCTTCATCTTAGGGGCAATGCTCATCCGGGCCGGTCGCTTGCGTTACCCCCACTGACTTCTGAGCCGAATCAGTTGGTTGGCAGGGGTGGCAAGGACTTGCTGGCTGAATTGGGGGCGGGTGCAGCCGCAGCTGGAGGAGTTGCCACTGGCGGTGGCAACGGTGCAGCTTTCGCCGCAGCTGGAGCAGCTGTTGCTGGTGCCGTTGGCGTGGCTGGTGTTGCTGGTGTTGCTGGTGTTGCTGGTGTTGCTGGTGTTGCTGGTGTTGCTGGTGCCGTTGGTGCCGTTGGTGCCGTTGGCGTGGCGGGTTTGGCCGCCTCCTGTGGCTTGGCTTCGGGTGCGGGGACACCCCTGATCTTGTCGATCTGCTTAAAGACCCAGTTTTTCTCTTGCGCGGCTTGGGCTTTTTCTTCGGCAATTTGCGCCTTCAAGGCGGCAATTTTCTCTTGCAAGGCACGCTCTTCGGCTGCCTTGGCCTCTTGAGCTTGGCGCTCGGCCTTCACCCGCGCGTCTTTGATGGCCTGCAGTACGGCCGCCTCTTCGGCGGCTGCACGGGCCACACGGTCTTTTTCTTGCTGGAGGCGTGCTGCCTTCACCGATGCCATCTCACGCACCCCGGTGCTCCAAGGCAAATTTTGCATTTGCCGCTGAATGGCCACTTCGCGCGAAATGGTTTGCACCTTGCCGTCGACTCGGGCCGTGAAAAAACCTTCGCAGCGGGTTTTGAGACCCGCCACGGTGCAGGCATGGTTTTGCGGGCTTTGTGTGCCCCAGGCTTTGGGCTGGGCCAAAAACGCATCGCATCGGGCAAAGGCCCGCTCAATTTTGGCGTCCTCACCACTGGGCTGCGGGTCGGTGAAGTCGAACCACTCGGGCCGCACCTGCTCCAACGCAAAGGCGGTGCGCACGCAGTCGGCCTTGGCCGTCGGCAATTGGGCTTGCATGCCCGCCCACATGGCCCGGGTCAGGGCGTTGTTGCTGACCACCTTGAATCGAGCCTCGCCCTGGGTGGGGCAACCATTGACCACTTGGTCGTTGATGCGACGTGCCTGTCCTTGCCAACGGACCGTGACAAACTCTTCATCCTGCGGCGTGATGGCCACGGGGGTGTCAAAAAACGGGGTTTGCACCACCCGCTCCACATCGGCCTGGCCGGGCACGCTGATGCGCACATTGCAGCGGGTCTCGCCATTGATCACCCGGACAGCCACAGGCACGGTTTGGGTTTGTCCGGCCTGCACCACGTACTGACCCGCCCACGCCCAAGGCGCAGCGCACAGCCACAGCAACCCAGCCCACCCCACACGTGTTCTCATGACTCACCCGTCTTTAGAAAAAACAATCCACATACCGTATCGACAGCAAAACGCCCAACTTGATGGCGCCTGGCCATCACCTGACCATCGGGTTTGGGCAAATCCATAGACACAGGGCAGGTCCACAGCAGGTGCATTTGTCCTTCAGCGACCCGCAAATACCGGCGTTCGCCGCTGGGCAAAAGCCGCCCGGCCCTCGGCAAAGTCAGCGCTTTGGCTGGTGCGTAGCTCGCGCTCGCGCATGCGGCCCACGTCACCATGTCCGGTCTCGATTTCCCGGATCGATTGCTTGGTCTCCTGCACGGCCAGGGGTGCCAGCGCCAAGATGTCGCGCACCAAGGTCTGCTGGGTTGTTGCCCAGTCCTCGGGGCCCACCAGCGCCTCGAACAGGCCCAGAGCCTCAAGTTGCCGGTCGGTGAAAGGCCGGGCCGTCAAAAACGCCCGCTTGGTGGCTGCCAGACCAAAACGGCTGACATAGCGCTGCAAGCCGCTGGGGTAGTAATGCAAACCCAGCGCCGTGGCAGGCATGCGCCACTCGATTCCCTGCAGGCCGATGCGCAGGTCGCAGGCCAGCACCACGTCGGTGGCACCGCCGTACACACTGCCGTTGAGGGCGCAAATGCTGATCGGGCGCAAAGCCGCCAGCGCATCCGGAATTTCCTCAAAAAAGGTCGACCCATGCCCGGGCTCGTCAAAGCCTCCAATGTCGTAACCGGCGCAAAACACCGGCCTGGGCTGGCCAGCCGTGTTGGCCGTCAGCACCAGCACCCGCACGGCCGCATCCCGGTTCACCGTGTCAAAGTGCACCAACAAGGCCTTGAGGTCGACGTTTTCCAGGCGGTTGCGCTGGGCTGGGCGGTTCAAGGTGATGGTGGCCACACCGTCTTCGATGTGAAGCGTGGGGGTGGATGCAGGCGCAGCGGCAAGTGTCATAAGGGCAATCCAAAACAAAAAGGGTGTCCGAAGACACCCTAATTGTAGAAAACCGCCCCTGAGTTCAGGGTCGGCTCATGAAGTCAAAGCTCAAGCCTTGGCTTTGGCTTTGCCCATGGCGGCCTTGACCGAAGCTTCGGCTTGGGCTTGGGCAGCCTTCATGCTGGCTTCGGCGCTGTCAGCGGCTTGCTTGGCCACTTTTTTCAGGGTTTCGGCAGCGCTTTGGCTGGCTTCGAAGGCGGTCTTGATCACGGCCACAGCGGCGTCAGAACCGGCGGGGGCGTTCTTCAGGCTGTTTTCAATCAGGCTTTTGACAGCTTGCTCGGACTCGGCCATTTTGCCTTCGACGGCCTTGGTGAACTCGGCGCCAGTGCTGTTGGCGATGTCAGCCAGGTGACGGCCGTAAGACACCGACTTTTCGAAGGCGGGCTGCACCAAAGCGGCTTGCACGGCCATCAGGTCTTGAGGCGACTTGGCACCCATCAGGGCTTGCATGTTGGCGAAAGACTCGCCCACAGCGGCTTTGCCAGCGGCCATGTTCAGCTCGACCAGGCGCTCGAAACCAGCAAAAGCCGATTGCGACAGGCCAGCGGCCACTTTCAGGTTGGCTTGTTGGGTGGCGGTGAATTGTTCAGCGTTGAAGTTCATGGTGTGTCCTAGAGAAAGGTTTGTTGCAATGCAGCAATTGGAACAGCACATGCAGGCCATGGCAAGGGAAAACCCGCACTTTAGAGTCCGCTCTCCAATTCAAGCCTTACGTTGGCCGCCTCGCTGAGCCAGCACCAGAAAAGGCCTTTGCTCAGGCCCTGTGCCAAGCTCACTACACTTAACGGTTTGGCCAGTTTGGCCCGTTTACCTTGCACGTATGGAATTCATCAGCCTGCTCTTCATCCTGGCCACGGGCATCCACTGGCTCAATACCCAGGGCCAGCGCAAACGCACCGCCTTGCTGGCCGAGCAATTGCGGCCTTTTCACATCGAAAAAAACATGGCCCAGCTGACCGGTGCCTACATGCGGGCACTGGGCGAATCTGACCCCGAGCGGCAGCATCACATCCTGCAATTGCAAGACGCTGCCGAGCAACAACTGGCCAGCGAGTTCCAGCTCCTGGCGCGTGAATTTGCCAAACTGCCTGCCCCCGTTTCACGCGGCTTCAAGCTGGCCCTGCCCTACATCGACCAGCTCTCGCCCAAAGCCACTTTCGACATGCGCCGCCTGCTCGAAGTGCACGCACAAGGCATCGAGCGCACCGTGCGCAACACGCAAGGGCTTGCGCCCAAGGCGCGGTCCTTTCGCATGATGGGCGAGATGTTTTTGATGCAGCACAGCTGCCACTGGTTTTGCCGCTCCAAAACCATCGCCTCGGCCCGAATGGTGGCCCAGCACCAGACCCGCTACGAGCAAGCACTGGACGCGGTCAGCCCCGAAACCCGCCAGGCCTATCTGGACGTGGTTCAGGGCTGATCAGGCCTGATTAGCCCTGCTGCCAAGCGCTGCGCAGCGCCTGGGCGCATAAGGCCACTGCCGTGTTGGCCTCTTGCAGCACCCGGCCCATGGTGATGAAGCCGTGGATCTGCCGCTCAAAACAGATGTACTGCGCGGACACCCCCGCCCGGCTCAAGGCATCGGCGTACAACAGACCTTCGTCACGCAAAGGGTCAAAACCCGCTGTCAGCACCAAGGCCGGGGGCAAGTTGGCGTGGCTCGTGGCCAGCTGGGGCGAGGCCCTCCAGTCCAGCGTGTCCTGTGGGCCACGCAGGTAATTGTTCGAGTACCAGGCCATCGACTCGCGCGTGAGCATGTAGCCTTGGCCATTGGTTTGGTACGAGGCGGTGTCGGGCACCATGAGCGTGCTGGGGTAAATCAGCAGCTGCAGCACTGGCTTGTGGCCCAAGTCACGCAAGCCCAAGCAGGCTGCAGCGGCCAGGTTGCCGCCCGCGCTGTCGCCGCCAATGGCGATGCGGGTCGGGTCAATGCCCAAAGTGGCCGCTTGTGCAGCCACCCACTGCCAAGCGGCCACCGCATCGTCGTAGCCCGCTGGAAACTTGTGCTCCGGCCCCAGCCGGTAGTCCACCGACACCACCACACCCCCGGCTTGCTGGCACAAGCTGCGGCACAGCACATCGTGGGTGTCCAGGTCTCCAATGGTCCAACCGCCGCCGTGCAGGTACACCAGAGCGGGCAGGGCCTGACCGGCGCCTGCCGGGTGGTACACACGCACCGCAATCGACACGCCCGCGTGGCTGAACTGCAGGTCCTGCACACGCCCCACCTCGGGCGCTTCGGGCTGGGTGAAGCTGCGCCGCGCCCGGTAAGACGCCCGCGCCTCGGTGGGCGTTTGGGTATAAACCGGCGGAATGCCTTTCTCGCTCAACAAGGTCATCAGGGCTTGGGCTTGGGGGTCGAGCATGGGGCACTCCAAGGGCTTAGGTCTGTGGGGATCGATGGGATGGGTTGCCCATTATGTCAACGCTCACAACTTTTGGGGCCTGGCCCGAGCCCTCAAAGTGACAACGCTTAAGCGCTGACCTTGCCGATCGCGCAGCTCACCATCGACTTGGCCTGCGCCAGGCCCGACTGGAAACCGGCCACCGAGCCTTGTTCAGGGTAGCCCATGCTGCGCAGTTTGTCGGCGATGGCGCTGCGCTCGGCCTCGTTGGCCAATAGCGTGATGCGTTGCTGCTCGCGGTCAATCTGCACCTCGCTCACACCCGCGATGCTGCTCAGGCCTTTGCGGATGGAGTTTTCGCAGCCGCCGCATTTGATGTTTTCGACGTCAAAAATCAGTGAAGTCATGTGGGGGTCCTTTCAAAGACAGCCGTTGTGTTGTTTCCAAATGGTCTCGTGGCCCATGGCCTTGGCGAACTCGGGCACACGGCAGCGCTCTTCTTCGTTGGCCGTGGGCTGGCTCGGTGCGCTGTGCATGCCCGGATGGTGCATGCCACGCAACGCAGGGCCTTGCTTGACCCAACCCGCCGCCACCACCATGACCACCACAAAACCCACCAACACCAAGGCCTGGCCCCAGTGACCGCCCGCACCTGACGGTGGTGTGTAGGTGCAAGTGCCACCGGGGCACAGCTGGGCTTGCTCGGGGCGCAGCAGGTCGTGCAGCTTGCAACCAATGCAAATGCCGAACGCGGTTTCAAAAAACATGAGCAACAAACAGGTGCCACACACCAGCATATTGAGCGGCCCAATGCTGCGCTCGATCACCAGCAAATACAGCATCCACAAGCCCAGCGCCAAGCCGATGCCCCAGGCAAAACGCTTTTGCGGCGCCCCCACGTATTCGGGCTCTTGGCCACGCACGATCCATTGGCCGATGATCATGGCCGGAGCCCAGCGCGGATTGATGAACAGGCGAATGCCGAACTCGATCACAAAGGCCACTACAAACACCTGCGTGGAACGGAAGTCACCCTGCAGCAAGGCTTGCGCGAACGACGCAAAAGCGAACAGAAACAGAATACCGGCGCTGGCGCGCACCGCACGTTCGTTGAACACGGGCACGGCGTATTCGGGCAAGGTTTGGCCAAAGGCAAAAAATGGGGTTTTCATGCGGGCAGTATGCGGCGTGGCGGCGCTTTCTCATATGATTTCAATCACATGAACACCCCAAAACCCGACCAGCGATTGCTCGACCTCTTGCCCTCGGCCGTCTTGGCCGAATGCGAGGCGCTCCCGCTGCGCAAAGGTGAAAAACTGTTCACGACAGGCCAACAGCCACGCTATCTGTTTTGGGTCCATGCGGGCCAAGTCGTGCTCGAACGAGCGACGGCCAACGGCGCCAGCGTGGTGCTGCAGCGCACGCACCAAGGCTTTGTGAGCGAGGCCAGCCTGCAGTCGCCGCGCTACCACTGCGATGCCGTGGTGGTGCTCGATGCACACATCACCCGCGTGCCGGTGCCCGCGCTCTTGCAAGCCCTCACCGACGACCCCGCCTTTGCCCTGCGCTGGATCGCCATGCTCAACCAAGAGGTGCGCCGCTTGCGCTTGCAGTGCGAGCGCCTGAACCTCAAGGGCGTGCAAGCGCGGGTGCTGCATTGGCTAGAGACTGAAGGCAAGGGCGGCTGCTGCGCCGTGACCGCAGGCTACAAATCACTGGCCGCCGAGCTGGGCGTGAGCCACGAAGCGCTCTACCGCGCTTTGGCTGAGATGGTGGACGCGGGCTTGGTGTTGCGCGAGCCTGAGCGTTTGTGTTTGAAGTCAGAGAGACCGCTCACACACAGCCAGTGAATCGGCTGTTTCGCCCCACATTTTTTCCAAGCACCCCGTCACGCATCCGCATGCAGATGCGCGACGGCATGCATCAGGCCGACAAAGTCTGCAACGCAGCTTGCGCGATGCTGTCCGCGTCCACCGCAAAGAAGCGGCGCAACGCTGCCCGCGTGTCGCTGCGACCGAAGCCATCGGTGCCCAACGTGCGGTAGCGGCGGCCTTCGGGCACAAAAGCGCGAACGCTCTCGGGCACGGCGCGTACGTAGTCGGTGGCGGCGATGATGGGGCCTTGGGTGGCGTTCAGCAGTTGCGCCAAGTGGCTGGCCTTATCCGCTTGGGCCATGCCGTCACGCGCCAGCTCGCTCCAGCTGGTGATGCTCAGCACCTCCACGCCCACGCCTTGCGCCGCCAATTGCTCAGCGGCTTTGACCACTTCGGTCAAGATCGCGCCCGAGCCGAGCAAGGTCACACGCTGGGCGGCATCGCTGGGGCCGTACACGCCCAATCGGTAGCCCCCGCGCAGCACATCGGCCTCCACACCCGCAGGCAAGTCGGGCTGGGCGTAGTTCTCGTTCATCAGGGTGACGTAATAAAACACGTCCGCTTGCTGCTCGACCATCTCGCGCATGCCCGCGTCCAGAATCACCGCCAACTCGCCCGCAAAGGCTGGGTCG
>JAKFXJ010000156.1 GCA_021731425.1 Limnohabitans sp.
GTGCGCCCGCGTGGCGACCAAGCCGATCATTGCAGACGGCGGCATCCGCAGCCACGGCGACATCGCCAAGAGCATCCGCTTTGGTGCGAGCATGGTCATGATCGGCTCGCTGTTTGCCGGCCACGAAGAGTCACCCGGCAAAACGGTGGAGGTCGATGGTGCCTTGTTCAAGGAGTACTACGGCTCGGCCAGCGACTTCAACAAGGGCGAGTACAAACACGTGGAGGGCAAGCGCATTCTGGAGCCCATCAAAGGCAAGCTTTTCAACACGCTGATCGAGATGGAGCAGGACGTGCAAAGCTCGATCAGCTACGCCGGTGGCACCAAGCTGATGGACATCCGCAAGGTGAACTACGTGATCCTGGGCGGTGACAACGCGGGTGAACACCTGCTGATGTGAGCGCGTCTGAGCGTTTGCCATAAAGGGGGGCCAATGGCCCCCCTTTTTTTTGCGCGATGGACAAACCTGTACCCCACAGATCGACGGATTCAGCCCCGGCCGGAGGCCTCGGTTCAAACACAAAGGGTCGCCCACACGGCGTGGATTTGGCGTGAACCTCTAGGTGAAAACGCTAGTGCTGGCCCTATGGCTTTACCCCGTGTGGATCTCCCGGAATGGCTTGCATTTTGATAAGTTACTGATTAAATACAAGATTCGATTCCAAGACGCTCGAACCCAATCAATCATCAGGAGTACAAACATGCAAAACCTGGTCAAACGCGATTTTCTTAAACTGGCTGCGGCGGGCTCAGCTGCCAGCATCATGGGTATTCCACTGCATGCTTTGGCTCAAGCGGCCAAGGGCGGTGTGGTGGTGATTGGCACCACACAAAAACCCCGGCACCTGAACTCGGCGGTACAAAGCGGCATCGCCACCATGATGCCCTCTGCCCAGTTGTTTGCATCGCCCATCCGCATGGACGCCAACTGGAAGCCACAGCCCTATCTGGCCGAGCGCTGGGACTTGTCGCCCGACAACCGCAGCGTCACGCTGTACCTGCGCAAAGACGCTGTTTTCCATGATGGCAAGCCCGTCACCGCTGAGGACGTGAAGTTCTCCATCGAGACCATCCGCGACAACCATCCCTTCAAGACCATGTATGGTCCGGTCAATGCGGTCACCATTTCTGATCCGCACACCGCTGTGGTGCGCCTGTCCGAGCCCCATCCGGCGCTGCTGCTGGCCATGTCCACATCGCTCACGCCCATAATCCCCAAGCACATCTTTGGCGATGGCTCCGATGTCAAGGTCCACCCCCGCAACGCCAACCCGGTGGGCTCTGGCCCCTTCAAGTTGGTGGAATTCAAGCCGGGTGAATTCATCGTGATGGAACGCTTCGACAAGTTTTTCATGAAAGGCGCACCCAAGCTCGACCGCATCATCGTGCGCGAATTCAAGGACTCCTCCAGCATGATGCTGGCCTTTGAACGTGGTGAAATCGACGTCCATTCCGAATTGACCGATGCCGGGCTGATTGAACGGGCCAAGAAAAACACCAACGTCTCTGTGACCCGCATGGCTCCGGCCATTGGCCCGCTGATTTGGCTGGCCTTCAACACCAAGAGCCCCAAGCTCAGCGACAAGCGGGTGCGCCAGGCCATCAACTTTGCGCTGGACAAAAAGTACCTGACCGACTCCCTGCTGGGCAAGGTGCATGGCCGCTCCACTGGCCCGATTGCCTCGGGCAGCCCCTACTACGAGCCTCAGGTCGAAAAGTACGACCTGAATTTGCAAAAGGCGGCCAAGCTGCTTGACGATGCGGGCTACAAACCCGGTGCCAACGGCACACGGCTCACCCTGGATCTGGACTACATCCCGGGTGCAACCGAGGGCAAAGTGATTCAGGAATACACCAAGGTTGCCTTGGGCAAGGTCGGCATTGAGGTCAATGTGCGCAATTCGCCCGACTTTCCGACTTGGGCGCGTCGCATCTCTTCACACCAGTTCGACATGACGGTCGATTCGGTCTGGAACTGGGGTGACCCGGTGATCGGTGTGCACCGCACTTGGTTGAGCTCCAACATCAAGCCGGGCATCATCTGGTCCAACACACAAAACTACAGCAATCCCAAGGTGGACGAACTGCTGGCCTCCGCAGGCAAAGAGTCGGCCATGGCCAAGCGCAAGGCCATGTACTCGCAGATGCAAAAGATCGTCGTGGACGAGTGCCCTGTGGCCTTCCTGCTGGAGTTCAACTTCAACATGGCCTTCAACGCCAAGGTGCAAAACCGCCCGGCTGGCATCTGGGGTCTGGTCGATGGCATCACCGACACCAGCATCAAAGGCTGATGGCCCCTGGCCATCTTCCATTGACAAGGGCAGCGTGCATGGTCCTGTTTGAACCCTCTGCACCCTGCCACTCGCCGAAAGCAGCGCATTGAATACCCTTTTCACGATATTGCGCCGCTTGGCTGTGGCCGCTGGTCTCATGGTGGCGGTACTGGCCATCAACTTCACGCTCATTCACGCCGCACCCGGTGATCCAGCCAGCGTCATTGCCGGCGAAATGGGCGGTGGCGATCAGGCCGTGATCGACAGCATCAAGAAAGCCTATGGGCTGGACAAGCCCTTGCCCGAGCAATTCATCACCTACATAGGCAAAAGCGTGCGCGGCGACTTGGGCATGTCCTACACCTACAACAAGCCCGTCAGCAGCCTGATCGCCGATCGCATCGGCCCCACCATTTTGCTGGTGCTGACCGCTCTGCTCGTGGCCATCGTCGTGGGCACTTTGCTCGGGGTGTTTGCATCACTCAAGCCCAAAAGTTTTTCCAGCGCAGTGGTGACGGTTTTTTCACTCACCGGACTGGCCATGCCGGTATTCTGGACGGGTATTTTGCTGGTCATCTTGTTTGGCAAGGTCTGGCCCGTGATGCCCATAGCGGGCATGTACGACGTGCGCAACTACGGCGCCACCGGATGGGCCGCCGCTCTGGATGTGCTGCACCACCTCGTCTTGCCCGCCCTGACCCTGACCCTGGTCTATCTGGCCCAGTACAGCCGCTTGGCGCGCGCCAGCATGCTGGAGGTGCTGGGCTCGGACTATGTGCGAACGGCCAAGTCCAAGGGCCTGCACCAAGGTGTCGTGGTTTTTAAGCATGCCCTGCGCAATGCCCTGATGCCTCTTGTCACCATAGCGGGTTTGCAGTTTGGCAACCTGGTTTCGGGTGCCGTGCTGGTGGAAACCGTTTTCTCCTGGCCTGGCCTGGGTACGCTGGCATTGGACGCCATACTCGGACGCGATTACCCGACCTTGCTGGGCGTGCTGACTTTCTCGTCTCTGTTTGTGATCACAGCCAATCTGCTCACCGATTTGAGCTACCGCTGGATCGACCCCCGCTTGCGTGGCAAATGATGACTGCTCCTACTCTTACACCTGACATGCCCAACCAACCGCAGCAAAAAACGGTG
The DNA here is from genome assembly GCA_021731425.1 of Limnohabitans sp. Classification (GTDB taxonomy): domain Bacteria; phylum Pseudomonadota; class Gammaproteobacteria; order Burkholderiales; family Burkholderiaceae_C; genus Limnohabitans_A. The sequence continues at coordinate 3,414 of JAKFXJ010000156.1, forward strand.
AGCACTTTGTCGCCCTGGCGCGAAGCTTGGCGCGTGTTCCGGGGCAACAAGGCGGCCATGCTGGGCCTGGTCTCGCTGATCCTGATCATGCTCGTCATGCTGGTCGGCCCCGCTTGGTATGCCGTCGATCCGTTTGGCATTGTGGCGCCACCTTTTCATGAGCCGTTTGTGGACTCCCGCTACTGGCTGGGCAGCGACTACCTGGGCCGCGACATTGTGGCGGGCATGCTGATCGGTGGCCGCGCCACGCTGCTGGTGGGCGTCAGCTCGGCCGCCATCACGGTGGTGATTGGCATCTCTGTGGGTGCTCTGGCAGGCTACTTCGGCGGGTGGATTGACGTCTTGCTCTCGCGCCTGACCGAGCTCTTCCAGGTGCTGCCCGCCTTGCTGTTTGCCATGGTGCTCGTCACGCTGTTTCAGCCCAGCTTGGGTGTGGTCATCTGCGCCATCGGCATGGTCAGCTGGACCGGCACAGCGCGCCTGACACGGGCCGAATTCATCCGCCTGCGCGGGCTCGAATACGTCAACGCGGCGCGCACCATGGGCGCGGGCCACTGGCGCCTGATCTGGCGCGAAATCCTGCCCAATGCCATGGCTCCGCTCATCGTCTCAGCCACCTTGGTGGTGGGCGTGGCCATCTTGTTTGAAGCGGGCCTGAGCTTTCTGGGTCTGTCCGATCCCAACGTGATGAGCTGGGGCATGATGATCGGCTCCAACCGCCGCCACATTCTGGAGTGCTGGTGGGCTGTCACGCTGCCTGGCGCTGCAATTTTCCTGACGGTGTTGTCGGTCAGTCTGGTGGGCGATGGCCTCAACGATGCACTCAACCCCAAAATGCATTTGCGCTGAGGCCAAAGACACCCGCATGACCTCCCCCCTTGACATGACAGACACAACGACCCACACGGCGCCCTTGCTCGAAGTGCGCGGCCTGGGCGTCGAGTTCCAGACCCGGGGCGGGACAGCCCATGTGCTGGAAGACATCCACCTGCAACTGCGCCGGGGCGAAACGCTCGGTCTGGTGGGTGAATCGGGCTGCGGCAAAAGCATCACGGCACTGGCCTTGATGCGCCTGATTCCTCAGCCGCCCGGTCGCATCACTTCGGGCCAAATCCTGTTTGAAGGGAAGGATCTGCTGCAACTGCCCGAAGCGCAAATGCGGCGCGTGCGTGGCAACCGCATCTCCATGATTTTTCAGGAACCCATGACCTCTTTGAACCCCGCTTACAGCGTGGGCGATCAGATCATGGAATCGGTGCGCTTGCACCAGGGGCTCGATGCGCAGGCCGCTTTGGCGCGGGCCATCGAGATGCTCGAAGCCGTGGGCATACCGGACGCCGCAGGCCGCGTGCACCAGTTTCCGCACCAATTTTCGGGCGGCATGCGCCAGCGCGTCATGATCGCCATGGCCCTGGCCTGCCAGCCGGATGTGCTGATTGCCGATGAGCCCACCACGGCGCTCGACGTGACGGTGCAGGCCCAGATTTTTGACCTCATCAGCGAGATGCGCGAGCGCACCGGCACGGCCGTGCTCTTGATCACCCACGACATGGGCGCGGTGGCCGAGATGACCGACCGGATGGCCGTGATGTATGCGGGCCGCATGGTGGAAGAAGGGCCGACCGATCTGATCCTGTCGCGCCCCAGCCACCCCTACACCCAGGGCCTGATCGCCTGTGCACCGGGCCGCAACCCGCAAAGCCACGGTCAGCCCTTGCAAGAAATTCCGGGCACCGTGCCTTCCTTGCTGGAACGTCAAGGTGGCTGCACCTTTGCCGACCGCTGCAGCCACACGCAGCCGCGCTGCCGCACCCATGTGCCGCCCAGCACCTGGGTGCAAAGCGGCCACCGCGTGATGTGCTGGCTCTACCCCGAAGTCCATGGAGCGCCAGCATGACTGACACCTTGTTGCAGGTGCGTGATCTGCAAGTGCATTACCCCCTCAAGGGCGGTTTTCTCAAGCCCAAAACCATGCTCAAGGCGGTGGACGGCGTGAGCTTCGAGATCAAGCGTGGCCGCACCTTTGGCATCGTGGGCGAAAGTGGCTCGGGCAAAAGCACCACCGCCCTGGCCGTGATGCGCCTGGCCCCGGTGACTGCAGGCCATGTGGTGCTGGGCGACGCCCCCATCAGCACATTGCAAGGCGAAGCCCTGCGGCTGCAACGCAAGCGCTTTCAGATGGTGTTCCAAGACCCGTTTGCCTCGCTCAACCCCCGGGTGCGCGCCGGTCAGGCGATTCGGGATGCGCTGGATTTGATGGATGTTGGCTTGCCCGCCGAGCGCGACGACCTGGCCCGCACGCTGTTCATGCAAGCCGGTCTGCGCCCCGAACAAATGCAGTTGTTCCCACACCAATTCTCGGGTGGCCAGCGCCAGCGCATCGCCCTGGCCCGCGCCCTGGCCGGAAGACCCGAACTGCTGGTCTGTGACGAACCCGTGTCGGCGCTCGACGTGGCCATCCAGGCGCAAATCCTGAACCTGATGCAGCGGCTGCAAAAAGAGCTGGGCCTGACCTACTTGTTCATATCGCACGACCTGGGCGTGATCCGCCACATGTGCGATGACATCGCCGTCATGTACCTGGGTCAGTTTGTCGAGCGCGCACCCCGCGAAGACCTGTTTGCCCACCCCCTGCACCCCTACACGCTGGCCCTGTGGTCGGCTGCGCCGTCGATGGATGCACGCGGCCAAAAACGCAAACTGCGCATCCGCCTGCAAGGCGATCCGCCCAGCCCGCTCAATGTGCCCAGTGGCTGCCGTTTTGCCAGCCGCTGCCCTTTTGCCGAAGACGCCTGCCGCGCCGCGCCGCCACTCTTGCGCGAAGTGCTGCCCGGCCACCTTGTGGCCTGCCACCGCGTGTCCGACACCGGTCAGGCCCTGTACCCTTTGCCCACGATCAGCTAAAGCGCTGGCCACAATTTTGAGGAGAACTGCCATGAGCACCACCACCATTTATGTAGCCCGCGAAATCATCACCATGAACCCCATGCAGGCCTCGGCCACGCATGTGGCGGTGCGCGATGGCCGAATTCTGGGCGTGGGCCAGCTGGACGAACTGGTCCAGTGGGGCGACTACACCCTGGACACCCGCTTTGCCGACTGCACGCTGATGCCGGGCCTGATCGAAGGCCACTGTCACCTGAAGGAAGGCGGCATGTGGGACCTGGAGTACCTGGGCTGGTTTGACCGCCTGAACCCCTGGGGCCAGACCGTCAAGGGCCTGCGCTCCATGGAGGCGGTGGTGCAACGCCTGATCGAGATTGACCGCAAGATGCAGCAGGACGGCGAACCTGCCGACAAACCCTTGCTGGCCTGGGGGTTCGACCCGATTTATTTTGGCGGCGAGCGCATGACGGTGGACCACCTTGACCGCGCCAGCAGCACCCGCCCCATCGTGATTGCGCACGCCAACGGCCACCTGATGAACGTCAACAGCCCCATGCTGCGCATCGCCGACATTGACGAAGACATCGAAGTTGAAGGCGTCGTCAAGTTCAAGGATGGCCCTCGCAAGGGTCACCCCAATGGCGAGCTGCAAGAGCCGGCCGCCATGCACCTGGTCATGCGCCATGTGGGCACGGCCGGGCTCATGTCGCCCATGGACGAAACCGGCATGATGAACTTTGCGCGCCTGGCCAAGATGCAGGGCGTGACCACCGCCACCGACCTGGTCAACACCCTGAGCGAAGCCGACTGCGCGGTGCTGGAATCGGCCCTGGCCCAAGACGAATGCTGCGTGCGCATCCTGCCCGCCTTCAAGGCTTTTCATGGCACGCACGGTGCCACGCAAGGCGCCGAGCACGTCAACCAGATGAAAAAGCGCAACACCGACAAGCTGCGCTACGGCCTGGTAAAGATGATGCTGGACGGCTCGATTCAGGGCTTTTCAGCGCGCATGCGCTGGCCCGGCCACTTCAACGGCGCACCCAACGGCATCTGGGTCACAGCGCCTAGCCAGTACGAAGCCGATTTCGAAATCTACCACCGCGCGGGCCTGCTCATCCACACCCACACCAACGGCGATGAAGCCAGCCTGGCGGCGATTGACGCGGTGGAACGTGTGCTTGCCCGCGCCCCGCGCACCGACCACCGCCACACCCTGCAACACGCGCAAATGGTCGATGCCCCGATGTTCCGCCGCATGGCCAGTCTGGGCCTGTGCGTCAACCTGTTTGCCAACCACCTGTGGTACTGGGGCGACCAGCATTACGAAATGACCATGGGCCCCGACCGCGCCCACCGGCTCGATGCCTGCGCCAGCGCCCTGGCCGCCGGGGTGCCCTTGGCCATCCACTCGGACGCCCCGGTCACGCCGCTGGGCCCGCTGTTCACCGCTTGGTGCGCCGTCAACCGCATCACACCCAAAGGCCGCCTGCTGGGCGAAAAAGAACGCCTGACGGTACCGCAAGCCCTGCACGCCATCACCCTGGGCGCGGCCTGGACCCTGAAGATGGACCACGAAATCGGCAGCATCGAAGTGGGCAAACGTGCCGACTTTTGCGTGCTGCTGGACAACCCGCTGACCCTGGGCGCCGAAAAGCTCAAGGATGCCCGGGTCTGGGGCACCGTGTTGGGCGGCCAGGTTTTCCCATCGCAAGTGGCCTGATCAAGGCCCTGCTGCCGGCTGCGTTCAACATGCACAAGCCCCCGACACCGCCCCGCATTCCCCTGACCGTGATTGGTGGATTTTTGGGCGCAGGCAAAACCAGTTTGCTGGTGCATTGGCTAAAGCAAGCACAGGGACAGCGCATTGCGGTACTGGTCAACGACTTTGGCGCCATCAACATCGACGCCGAACTGCTGAGTGAAAGCAACAGCGACACCATCGCGCTGAGCAACGGTTGCGTCTGCTGCCAAATTGGCGGCGACCTGAGCCA
>JAKFXJ010000311.1 GCA_021731425.1 Limnohabitans sp.
GAGTTATGGCATTTACCTGTACATGCAAAGTGTGGCCGGTCGCGGGCCGGGTGCGGCCCTGGGCGTTCTGGCCATTTTGGTCGTCGCCGTGGGCACGTATTTGTCGCATGTGGTGGTCGAGCGCACTTCATCGCGCCTGGCCCCCAGCAAGGAGCATTCATCATGAAAAAAGTCAGCGTCCAGTGCCGCAACATCCGTTTGTCTTACGGCAGCACCGAGGTGCTCAAAAACGTCAACCTCGACATCGAGCCCGGTGAATTTTTTGCCCTGCTGGGGCCTTCTGGTTCAGGCAAAAGCACCTTGCTGCGCCTGATTGCTGGATTCAACCGGCACCAACACGGTGAGTTGCTGGTCGATGGCCGCGACATCAGCCGACAAGAGCCTTGGGATCGCAATATCGGCATGGTGTTCCAAAGTTATGCGCTGTGGCCCCACCTGTCGGTGTGGGACAACGTGGCCTTTGGTCTGGTCGAGCGCAAGGTGGACAAAGCCAGCCTCAAGGCCAAAGTGGGTGCCGCTCTGGAGCTAGTGGGCCTGTCGGCCTTTGGCCAGCGCCGCCCCAATCAACTCTCGGGCGGCCAGCAGCAGCGCGTGGCGCTGGCCCGCACCATCGTCATCGAGCCCCAGGTTCTGCTGCTCGATGAACCCCTGTCCAACCTGGACAAGACCTTGCGTGTGCAAATGCGCCAAGAACTGCTGGCCCTGCAGCGGCGTCTGGGCATCACCACCATCTTTGTCACACACGACCAGGAAGAGGCCATGACCACCGCAGACCGCATGGCGGTCCTGGAGCAGGGCGTGGTGCAGCAAGTGGGCGCACCCGCCACGCTTTACGACTACCCGGTCAACGCCTTTGTGGCCAACTTTGTGGGCACCATGAACACGCTTGAAGGGCAGGTGCGAAGTCGCCACGCCGACAGCCTCGTGCTCGATGTCCAAGGCGTGGGCGACCTGAGCATTCCCCTGCAGCCCGACATGCTGCGTGCCAGTGCCGACTCCCAGCGGCTGCAGCTGAGCTTTCGACCTCATACCCTCAAAGTGGATGTGGCCGATGCAGCGCCTGATGCGCGTTACATCTGGATGCCCGGCACGGTGGAAGCCAGCGAGTTCATGGGTGAGTTCACCCGCTACCGTGTGCGTGTGGGCACCCAATCGCTGTCCGTGGATCAGCCTCACTACGCGGGCTTGTCCAAATTTGCCTCAGGCGGCGCGGTGAACCTGGGCCTGGAGCCCTCGCAAATGCGTCTGTTCGTGGTCTGAGCCTGAACCAGGAGGCCTTTCTTGGAGCTGCACCAGATACGCGCTTTTGTGACCGTGGCCAGATTGGGCCACTTGACCAAGGCTGCCCAGGTTTTGTGCCTCACCCAACCGGCCGTGACCGCTCAAGTCAAGGCGCTGGAGTCCAGTCTGGGCGTGGCCCTGTTTGAGCGCAGCAGTGGCCGCATGAGCCTCACACGCGAAGGCGAGGCATTGCTGCCCAAAGCCGAAAGCGTGCTCAGTGCTTCGGGCCAGCTGCAAGGCGCTGCGCGGCAAATGCAAGGGCAGGTCAGCGGACAGATCGAGTTGGGCGTGCCCGGGGAGCAGCCGGGTTTTTTGCGACTCGGGGAACTGTCGTCAGCCGTGCAACGCGATTTGCCCCTGGTGGAATTGCACATCCGCACCCATGCCTTGGGCAGCATGCTCGACCGCTTGCGTGGCGGCGCACTCACCGCCGCGCTGGTGATTGCCAGCCACCCCCCGCGTGATTTGCACTGGCAGTCGCTGCGCTCGGTGCGCTACCGCGTGGTAGTGCCCACCCGACTGTGCGCCCAAATGCAGCGTGGTGGTTGGAAAACCCTGGCCGCTTTACCCTGGATGGATGGCCCACTCGACTCACCCAGTCACCTGATGCTGCGTCAGTTGTTCGAGCAGCAAGGCCTGGCCCCCAACATCGCCCTGCGCACCGAAGACACCGCCGCCCTGGACACCCTGGTCGCCAGTGGGGCGGGCTGCGCCTTGCTGCGTGAAGAGCTGGCACTGCCTGGCGCCGAGCGCGGCGAGTGGATGGTGTGGGGGCACGCCCAGGTCGACGCGCAACTTTTCTTTTGCACCGCCATCGAAAGTGTCAGCGACCCCTTGGTCGTGGCACTGACCTCGGTGGTGGTGTCCAACTGGGCTTGATCGCCCACCACTGACTGAAAATCTTCTGATGAACACACGCCAACTGCAAGCCGTCATGATCGATCTGGACGGCACCATGGTCGACACCCTGGGTGACTTTGAAGTGGCTCTGAACCGGGCCTTGACCGATCTGAAGGTGCCGACGGCCAGCCGCGCCCTGATCGAGCGCAGCATCGGCAAAGGCTCGGAACACTTGATCCGCACCGTGCTGGGCCACCAACTGGCGCAGCCCGGTATGCCAGTTGACGCCCGGGAGGTGGAGGCTCTTTTTACCCCCGTGTGGACCCGCTACGAACACCATTACCTGGATATCAACGGCGAGTTTTCTCAAGTTTTTCCGGGCGTGATGGAGGGTCTGGAACTGCTCAAGGCCACGGGCCTGCCTTTGGCTTGCCTGACCAATAAACCGCTGTCCTTTACCCGGCCCTTGCTGGCCCAAAAAGGGCTCACACCTTACTTTGCCCATGTGTTTGGTGGTGACAGCTTCGAGCGCAAAAAACCCGATCCCTTGCCCCTGCTCAAAACCTGCGAAGCCATGCAAAGCAGCCCTGCCCGCACACTCATGGTGGGCGACTCCAGCAACGACGCACATGCGGCCAACGCGGCCGGTTGCCCAGTGGTGCTGATGACCTACGGCTACAACCATGGTGAGCCCATCCGCAACACCCCGGCACGGGCCTGGCTGGACTCCATGACGCAGCTGGGGGACTTGCTTCAGGTTTGAGGGACTGTTGTCCTGCCTGAACGGCAGGACGATCCGGGCTCTACCCTTGTCAATAGATCAAGAGTTCGAAGCGCTGGCCATTTCTGTCCGAATTTTGATCGCTTGGCTTGCGTCTCAACCGACCTGTTGCCATGGCAAAGGTCGGTCCTCTGATGCTCAGCGGCGTCATGGACGACCCGATCAACGCGGGTAAATGCGTGACGCGATGGGTTTGACTGCGTAATTCGGAAGGAAGCGGCAATCTTTGGCTTGCGTCGGATTGAGTTGCTTGCAACGCTGGTCGATGCCCTCAGCCGTTGGTTTTTGACCTTTCACGACCCAATCGAGCAGCGCATTGAACAAGGGTGGGTAATGAGCATCGCCCCAATAGCTGTGCTCGCTGGAGTCCACATAGGTCTGAACAAGTCGGTCAGCTGTGCCTGCGGCCACCATTTTCTGGCGCAAAGCAGCCTGGCCCTCCACGAACACGGTCGAGTCGTTGATGGCGTGGCTGCTGATGACGGGCACCGAGAAACGACCATGGTGGTCCACATCAGCAAAAAACATCGCGGCGGCTTTGGGGTCAGGCTGGAACCGTGGAATACGTGCATTCAATTGGGCATCGTCAGAAGAGCCGACGTATTGCACCTTGGCGTTGCCCAAAGGAGCAGCCCCGCCGTTTTTACTGACAACGTCCCGCAGCGCAAACGTGCCCCAATTCAAGTGACTGAGCACAGAGCGTTCAGGCATTTTGAGAACGTCCACAATCGTTTTGAGTTTTTGGGCTTGTTGAGGTGTTCTTTGGGCCGCAGGGGTGGCCGTGCCAAGGCATTCATTGGCGCGTTTGGCCAATTCCGCAGGCGTGAGCTTGCTGTCTGTGGGCAAACCGATCGACAGAGGGTAGGCGGGTTCTGTGGGAAGCGGATGGTTGTTGCACAAGTGTTGGTAAAGAGCCCGGATATCCAGTCGGAAGTCGTAGGTGGTGGGTCCTGCGACCACACCGCTGGTCAACAAAATGCCATCCCAAGACTTCGGAAACATCTCGCCAGCGCGAGCGGCCACCATGGCCCCCCAGGATTGCCCGTGCAGCAGCGTTGTGCGCGGCTTGGCCACATGGTCCACAAAAATGCGGCGCACGCGTTCGGTGTCTTCTGCCGCCGTGGTCACGGCAAAACCACCTTGTCTAAAAACGGATCCCGCCCATGCGTGACCTTCTTTGACCGTGATGGCCCAGCGCTTGATGTCCTCGTCGTTGCGTGTCGTTTTGGGTGGGCCATAGCTGGGTCCACCATGGGCGTGAACAACCAAAACCCCACTCCATTTGGCGGGCATGACAATGAGGTAATGCGCCGAAGCAGAGTCTTGCCCGCGAAGACATGTCGCGCCTGCAGGGACACCTTCAGGACAAACCTTGGAAACGGGCGCCACTTCAGGGATGACTTGGGATGGGCTGACACATGCGGCCAAACTGACGACCATGAAGGCGGTTGCGACGAGACGTGCACAAGCTGAAAAACGATAAGTCACAGTTAAAGCTTTATTAGAAAGAGGGGGTTTTCATCACGCGCAGCAACTTGTTGTCTCCAACGTCCATCAAGCGGTTTGCGACAAAACTGTTTTGTGAATCCGGCTCGAGCGCTGCAGTCACGAGAGCGGCCAAAGGTTGATTCAATGAGACATAGTGAGCGCCAGCCGAAGGCGTCATTTTTTCAGCTTGTGTTTTCACGTTGAGCAAACGAATCGGGTTTTTGGAATCAGAAATGGCGCCGCGTGCATCTTGGCGGCTTCCGGTGTTTTCATTGGTCACGACATAGGATTCGGTTTCCCAGGGTTGCTGTTGGGTGCTCAGTGTGGTGACTTTCACACCCAGATCACGCAAGCGTTGCACGGCAACAGTTTGGTCAGCCGCAATCAGGTAGCCACAAGGACGCGTTCTCTCGCGCTCAATGTTCAACTGGTGCGCAGAGCGCCAATCCACGTCTATGGCGCGAGGCTCGCCGGTTTTGGCATCTAAAAAGCTCAGACGTCGCCGTTGAGGCGTGTGCTTGACCACAATGGACATGTTGCCAGTGCACGCTTTCTCGGCTGTTGTGCGTCCAGCTTCTTGCTGCATTTTGATAAGTGACTGGCCGTCTTGGGCTGCAGTTTCGAGGATCGCAGTGGTTGCCAGGACATGGGATTCAACTCGGCGTGCAAAATTGGCGCGGCCAATTCCAATGCCACGGGTTTCCAGAAGCAAGCTGACCGCATTTCGCAAGCCACCCACATTTCGTCCTGTGTCTACGTTCACCCCACCCATAGACACGGTGAGATCCTTGGCGTTACTGGATGAGGTGTGGTAATCCTCGACGCGATGGCCCTTGCCTTCAAGGGCGCTGCGAGCCGCAGCGAGGTAACGCGTTTGAACAGATTGGACAACTGGGCTCAAATTTCCGACGGTTGCGGCTTGTAGTAATGCGTCGTTGTGCATCACGGCCCCAAACTTGTCCACCCAACGCCCGGCGACCGTGAATTCATGCAAGTCCAACACCAGATGCGGTGAGTACTTGTTCAGGGCCGCAGCAATCGCCTGCGCTTCGGGGGTGCGCAAGAGCAAGTGGTCTCGGTTGATGTCAATGCCGTTGATCGATTCCCGTTTGAACCTTTCGGCGGCATCTGGGTTGGTGTTGGGCATGATCAAGACGTTCATGCTTTCTAATAGACTCGCACGCTCGGTGGACAGTTGTTGGGCCATGACCAGAGCCGCTTCACCACCAGCGGGCTCGTTGCCATGTTGTTGGGCCATCAACATGAGCGTCGGTAAATTGGCGTTGTAGCCACGAGGGCCTGCCATGACCACCAAGAGCATGGCCCGCCCTTGCTGGGAAGAGCCCACGGTTTCGATGCGAATGTTGTTGTTTCGCTGCGCAAGTGCGTTTAAAAAATCAACTGATTCTGCATAAGAGGTGAAGTTTTCTCGACCCGCTACAAAAGCAGGGGTCGAGAAACGGGTGGTGGGTGCATTGAAATGCTGAGAAATGACCAGCGGTTCAATTAGAACCTTGGTCGGATCAAATTGCGCATGAACAGAAAGGCTGAGTCCCAGCAGCGCTGCAACAAAAAATGATCCGACCGTTTTCATCTCATGACTTTCAGAAGTTATGACGAATACCCAAACCGATGGCACGTACCTTGACGTTGCTTCGGCTGGAATCCACCGTGTCGTTGTCGGTGAAGGCTTGAAGATCTGTTCGTTTTGACAAGAGGTACTGATAGCTCAACTGATTTTTCTTGCGAACGCCAGTCAAAGATGACTGAACATCGCGCTGCATCGTGTTGAACACCACTTTATGCTGACCCATGGTGTAGGAGGTTCCCAGCAGCGAGTATTCAACCTCCTCACGGGTGGTGCTGGTGTTTTTGTAAGTGTCCAAACCACCAATGAAATAGACGTCCCAATTTTTTTGCAACTGGTAATTGACGCCCAGCTGCACCTTGTCGTTGAATTCATTGTTCGACAAGCCGCCCCGCTTGGTGTCTTTGGCGAATGAAATGGCAGCTTTCTAGGCGCCAGACTGGTAGTCAAGTCCCAAGTCTGTGGATTTCATAGAGTCTTCTGGCTGGGCCGCTGTGTCTGCGCCACGCAAGTACACACGGGCTCTCACCGTCACTGGGCCCAGCTTGGGGCTGGCGTAACCAATGCTGTTGGAGGTGCGGTTGCGTGCGTTTTGCATGGTGGCGCTGGTGGCTGTTGCTCCCGCATCGTTCGGAGCAAAATGAGTCAGTGATGTGATTTGTGAATAAATCGGTGAGCCCGTCGGGTTAGCCGAGTCAAGGCGTCCCATGGCCATGGTTCCCCAATTGCCACGCAATCCCACATAACTGTTTCTGAACACCGGTGATGTTGTGGTTCCGGTATCTGCACTGATGCCCATTTCAAGACCGAACAATGCGGACATGCCGCCGCCCAAATCTTCTACGCCTCTGAAACCGAGTCGAGAAGCGTTGTCTCGCAATTCTGTGACCTTGTTGGTGTTGCCGGTCTCCACTTGGTTGACCGACATGACAGCGCGGCCATAAATGGTGACGTTTTGAGCTTGGCTTTGGATGCTTGTCAAAGACAAGCAGGCCGTTGCCAGCAAGGTAAGTTTTGTTTTGATTTGCATGGAATTCTCCTTTGAAGTGGATTTTTTGAACTGTCTACGGGAACTTGATTTAGTTGGAAAGCGGTTTGAATTCATCCGGCGCTCCTGGCGCGATAGGCGGATGTTCTTTTAATGTTTTTTCGAAAGCCATGATCATTTTTCGCATCGGACCGCGAACCCATCCGTCATCCATGGCGACATCCGTTTCCTCTTTGGGGTCGCGTTTGATGTTGAAGAGCCATGGGGTTTCAAGATGTCGGGTTCCCGAGTTGGGCTCATTTTCAAACACAAAGTGCAATTTCCAGTGTCGCCATTTAACGGCACGTAACTCTGTTTTGATGTAAAAGAGAAAACCTTCTCGCGCTGATTTTTCTGTGGACCCAGTCCACCAGCTCAATTGGCTGACGCCGTCAATGGGCCTGTCCAGCGGCAACTTTGCGCCTGCTGCATCCAAAAGGGTGGTGAAGAGATCGGTAACGTGAACAATCTCGTCGCTGACACGTGCTTTATCAATGCGGCCTGGCCACCTGACGATCAGTGGCACACGAAGACCACCTTCCATGGCGGTGTGATAGGTGCCTGACCATGGGCCCGCTGTGCCACGCCATGGGCGGCGAAATTCTGGGCCGTTGTCGCTGGCAAATATAAAAAGCGTGTCCTCAGCAATCCCCAATTCATGGACAGCGTCGACTAGCTGGCCAACCCTGTGGTCCATTTCCATCATGGAGTCTGCAAACTCTCCCACACCGCTTTTGCCAGAAAAGTCGGGGTGCGCCAGGGTTGGAAAATGCAAATGCGTCAAGGGAACATAAAGGAAAAATGGGGCATTTCCTTGGGTTTTTCTGCGCATGAAATCAATCGATTTCTCGGTCAACTCACTGTCAATCACTCGACGTTTGGCCAGGTCGTATTCCGCCATATTGCGAGCCGCTTGGCCTGCAAATCCTTCCATGACCTGCGGTATGTCGACCACCGACTCATCAAAGCCGGGAGACTGCGTAAACAGTGTCTCGTTGGTGGTTCGGGGAATGCCATACCACTCATCAAACCCGCGTTGGTGCGGGTATCGGCCATCGCGGTCACCCAGATGCCATTTGCCAAACATGCCGGTGACATAACCCGCTTCTTGCAGCAGTTGAGGCAGGGTGTTTTCCCATGGATGAATGCCTTGTGGCAGACCTGCCGGCACAGACTGCAAGGCGCCCGTGCGAATGGGGTGACGACCTGTCATGAGGGCGGAGCGGGTTGGCACGCAGTCGCTCTCCACATTGAAATTCAAAAATTTCATGCCTTCTTCAGAC
>JAKFXJ010000384.1 GCA_021731425.1 Limnohabitans sp.
GCCGCAAACTGGCGTCCAACGCGGTGGTGGGTTCGTCGGCCAACAGCAGCTTGGGCTCGGAGGCCAGGGCCATGGCCATCATGGCGCGTTGGCGTTGGCCACCCGATAACTGGTGAGGATACGCCCCAAAACGGCGCTCCGGGTCGTCGATGCCGGTTTCAGACAACAAGTGCACGGCCCGCGCATCGGCATCGCGCCGGGGCAAGAGCTTTTTGAGTTGCAGCACTTCCGAGATTTGCTGGCCCACCGTAATCAAAGGGTTGAGCGCCGTCATCGGCTCCTGAAAAATCATGGCGATCTCGTCGCCACGGATGCGCTGCATCTCGCCGGGCGTTTGCTGCAGCAAGTCCTGACCTTGCCACAGCACTTGGCCCGACAGCTCAGCAGACTCCAGCAAACGCAGCACCGACAGCGCGGTGACGGATTTGCCCGATCCCGATTCGCCCACCAAAGCCACCCGCTCACCGGGCTGGATGCACAGGTTCACGCCATGCACCACCGTCTGCCCACCAAAGGCGATGCGCAGGTCTTTCAGTTCCAGCAAAGCTTGCGGCGTGCTCATGCGTCCACCTTTCGTGGATCGAGCGCGTCGCGCAAAGCGTCGCCCATGAAGGTCAAGAGCAGCAAGGTCACCACCAGCACCACAAAAGTGGACATCGATATCCACCAAGCGTCGATGTTGTTTTTGCCTTGGGCCAACAACTCTCCCAAGGAAGGTGTGCCCGGCGGCACGCCCAAGCCCAAGAAGTCCAGCGAGGTCAGGGCCAAAATGGCCCCGCTCATGCGAAACGGCAAGAAGGTCACCACCGGGGTCATGCTGTTGGGCAACACGTGCCTCCACATGATCTGCCAATGCCCCAGGCCCAACGCCCGCGCGGATTTGACGTAATCGAGCTGTCGGTTGCGCAAAAACTCTGCCCGAACATAGTCGGACAAACCCATCCAGCCAAACAGGCCGAGCAGCAAGAGCAGCAAACCCACACTGGGCTCGAACACGGCCGAGAAGATGATCAGCAAATACAGCTCAGGCATGGCACTCCAGACTTCAATGAAGCGCTGAAACACCAAGTCGGTCTTGCCCACAAAAAAGCCCTGCACCGCGCCGGTCAACACCCCCAGCACCACGCCCAACAAGGTGAGTGCCAAAGCAAACAGCACCGACACCCGAAAGCCATAAAGCAAACGCGCCAAGACATCACGCCCCCGGTCGTCGGTGCCCAGCCAATTGCGTGCCGTGGGCGGTGCCGGATTGGGCAAGGGCGCAAAGTAGTCGAGGGTGCTGTGGTGGTAAGGGTTGGGTGCCTGCAAAGCCCAGTTGCCGCCCTTGTGCAGTTGCTGCTGGATAAAAGGATCCAAGTAATCGGCGGGCGTGTCGAAATCACCCCCAAACACCTTTTCTGGCAAGGTCTGCACCACCGGGAAATACCATTGCCTCTCAAAACGCACCACCAAGGGTTTGTCGTTGGACAAAAACTCGGCCCCCAGGCTCAAGATGAACAGGGTCACAAAAACGACCAAGCTGCCAAAGCCCAAGCGGTTGCGCCTGAAACGCCGCCATGCCCGGGCAGAAGGCGACATCTGCTGAGGGAAAACGGTGGGGTTGGCAGCGGTCATTTGTCAAACTTCACGCGAGGGTCCACCCACAGGTAGCACAGGTCACTGATCAGCTTGGTGACCAGACCGATCAAGGTGAACAAATACAAAGTGCCCAGCACCACCGGGTAGTCGCGCCGGATCACCGCCTCGTAACTGAGCAGCCCCAGGCCGTCGAGCGAGAACAGGGTTTCAATGAGCAAGGAGCCCGTGAAAAACGCGCCAATGAACGCCGCTGGGAAGCCTGTGACCAGCGGAATCAGCGCGTTGCGCATGACATGGCGGTAAAGCACCCGGTTTTCACTCAGGCCTTTGGCGCGAGCGGTCAACACATATTGTTTGCGGATTTCTTCGAGAAACGCGTTCTTGGTCAGCATGGTGATGACGGCAAACGAGCCCAGCACACTGGCCGTGACCGGCAAGGCGATGTGCCACAAATAATCGACCACTTTGGCGCCCCAACTCAGCTGCTCCCAGTTGGACGAGGTCAGACCGCGAAGCGGGAACCACTGCAGTTGCCCGCCAAAGATCACCAGCAAAGCCACGCCCAGCACAAAGCCCGGAATGGCGTAACCCACCAGCACCAGCAAACTGGTGAGCGTGTCGAAGCGCGTGCCCGCCCGCACCGCCTTGGCGATACCCAAAGGCACAGAAACCAGATAACTCAGGAAAAACGTCCACAAACCCAGGCTGATGGACACAGGCAACTTTTCCTTGATGAGGCTCCAGACGTCTTTGGGGTAGAAAAAGCTCTTGCCCAAATCAAACTGCGCAAATTGCTGGAGCATCATCCAAAAACGCTCGGCGGGTGGTTTGTCAAAGCCGTACAGCGTTTTGATTTCGGCAATGCGTGCGGCATCCACGCCCTGACGGCCTCGGTAGCCGCTGCCCGCAGCGGCTGCGCCCTCCCCGCCCGTGTCGCGGCCTTGCAGTTGGGCCACCATTTGCTCGACCGGGCCGCCGGGCACAAACTGGATCACCACAAAGGTCATCAACAACACCCCGAACAAGGTTGGGATCATCAGCAGCAAGCGTTTGAAAATGTAGGCCAGCATGGGTCAAGGAGCCTTTGGGGATGTGGGGGCGGCTACAGAAGATGAGGCATTGGGCGACCACCACACGGTGGTGACCAGTTTTTCAGGCTGGTAAAAACGGGGCAAATCGGCGGGTCGCGCAAACGCTTTGGCCCGCCAGGACACCCGGTGCACGGCCCCATACCAATGCGGCACCACGTAATGGCCGTGGCGCAGCACCCGGTCGAGCGCACGCAGGCTGGTCACCAGTTCGGGCCTTGACGTGGCGCTCACCACTTTGTCCAGCAGCGCGTCCACGGCGGGGTCTTTGAGACCGATCACATTGCCTGAACCCTCCACATCGGCCGATCGGCTGCCATAACGCTCGAGCAACTCGGTGCCGGGCGCTTCGCTGCCCACAGTGCGGTTGCTGACGATGTCAAAGTCGAACACGTCCATGCGTTTTTGCAGCAGCGCAAAGTCGATCACTTTGTATTGGACTTTGATGCCCAGTTTTTCGAGGTTCTTGGCAAAGGGTGTCACCACGCGGCCCATGGAGCCCGAACTGTCCAGAAACTCAATGGTGAAGGCTTGTCCCTTGGCATTACGCAAAGCAGCATCTTTGTAGGTCCATCCAGCGTCTTTGAGCAAATCACGCGCTTGGCGCAAATGGTCGCGCAGGGTGTGGCCAGAAGCGGGGTCGAGCGCAGTTTGGGGCGGTTGTGGCACATCCTGGTCAAACACTGCCGCAGGCAGCTTGGCCCGCAAGGGGGTGAGCAAGGCCAACTCATCGGGACCCGGTTTACCTTTGGCTTCGAAATCGCTGGCCACAAAATAGCCGCGCACCCGGCTGTAGGCGTTGTAAAACAGTTGGCGGTTCAGCCACTCGAAATCCATGGCCAGCGCAATGGCTTGGCGCACCCGCACGTCCTGGAACTTGTCACGGCGTGTGTTGAACAAAAACCCTTGAAAGTCGCCCGCGTTGCCATGCGGCAATTCGGCCTTGATCAAATCACCGCGCTCAAAGGCCCGGCCAGTGAAGGCCCGGGCCCACTCCCGTGCGATGAAAGACTGCATGTAATCGAACTCGCCTGCCTTGAAGGCTTCGAGCTGGGCCGTGGGGTCTTTGTAGATTTTGTAGGTGATGCGGTCGAAATTGAATTGGCCCTTGCGAACATTCAAGTCACGCGCCCAATAAGCCGGGTCGCGCTCGTAGGTGATGTCTTTGCCAAACTGCACACGGCCAATGCGGTAGGGGCCGGACGCGATCGGGATGTCCATCACCATTTGGTCCAGCGGTTGATGGGCGCCACCTTCCAGCCCCCACTTTTGGCTGAACACGGGCAAGCTGCCCACGATCAAGGGCAGTTCGCTGTTGGGTCGCACAAAATCAAAACGAATGCTGCGCTCGGCCAACACGGTTGCGCCTTTGACTTCGCCAAAATACGTGCGGTACTGGGGCGCAGCCTGTTTGCTGGTCAGGCGCTCAAAAGAGTGCCGCACATCGGCCGCCAGCACCGGGTCACCGTTGTGAAAACGGGCTTGCGGGTGAATCTGGAAGGTGACCGACATGCGGTCGCTGGCCACCGCCACATCCGAAGCCAGCAAGCCATAGGCCGTGGTCGGCTCGTCCATATTGCCCACCAACAAGGTGTCAAACATCATGCCCAGCATGGACGGCGGTGCGCTGCCCTTCAAGGTGAAGGGGTTGTACTTGTCGAAGTTGGACTGCCGGGTGGGCGGCACCAGCATGATCTCGCCGCCTTTGGGTGCGACGGGGTTCACATAAGCAAAGTGGGTAAATCCGGCCGGGTAGCGAATGTCGCCGAATTGGGCGTAAGCGTGGGCGGCCCAAGCATTGCCCATGAGCGCAAGCCCGAGGGCCAAGCAGCAGTGTGTCCAGAAACGGGCCATGGGTCTTCGCATGCGACAATTCTGCCCACATTTTTCAGGAGTTGTAGGCATGACCACAAAAACAGGATTTCTGTCGGGCAAAAAGTTGTTGATCACCGGCGTGTTGTCCAACCGCTCGATCGCTTATGGCATCGCCAAGGCCTGCCACGCTCAAGGCGCCGAACTGGCTTTCAGCTACGTGGGCGAGCGCTTCAAGGACCGCATCACCGAATTCGCGGCCGATTTTGACTCCAAGCTGATTTTTGATTGCGACGTGGGCAGTGACGAGCAAATTGAAAAACTGTTCACCGACTTGTCTGCCACTTGGCCCAAGTTCGACGGTTTTGTGCACGCCATTGGCTACGCGCCCCGAGAAGCGATTGCCGGTGATTTCTTGGACGGTTTGTCGCGCGAAGGCTTCAAGATCGCCCACGACATCAGCGCCTACAGCTTCCCCGCCATGGCCAAAGCAGCCCTGCCTTACTTGAACGACAAGTCGGCTGTTTTGACCCTGACTTATCTTGGCGCGATCCGCACGGTGCCCAACTACAACACCATGGGCTTGGCCAAAGCCAGTTTGGAGGCTTCGGTGCGTTACCTCGCCGAGTCGCTGGGCAGCCAAAATCGCGGCCTGCGGGCCAACGGTATTTCGGCCGGTCCCATCAAGACACTGGCGGCCAGTGGCATCAAGGGTTTTGGCAAGATTTTGTCGGTGGTGGCCGAAGCCTCGCCGATTCGCCGCAACGTGACCATTGAGGACGTGGGCAATGTGGCGGCCTTCATGTTGAGCGACTTGGCCGCAGGTGTGACGGCCGAGATCACCTATGTGGACGGTGGTTTCAGCCAAGTGGTCGGTGGCATTGCGGAGCCAGCAGCTGTGGCTTGATTGGGTTGTTCGCTCCTTGGGGTGCGTGCCCTCTTCAATACCGCCTGAGGCGAGGCGGGCGCTGCCCGGGCTCATAACTCGCTTCGCTCGCCAAATCGCCCGGTTCAGCGCCCACCTCACCTCAGGCTCGGTGGGTGTTCTTGTGGCCATGGGCCAGATGAAGTTGGCATGACTGCTCGGGTGTTCGGGCTTGATCAACCAACGGCGCTTGGCCACTTGCCTTGAAGAGTGGGATCAAACAAGCATCTCCTTGAATTGAAAAAAGCGGCGAAAGCCGCTTTTTTCAATTCTCCCCCTGCACAGGGCCCCAACTCACCTGCCCTCCCCTTGAAACCGAAATACCAAGGGCGACACCCCCGAGAACTTTCAGGCCTTCACGCAATCCGCAAAGTACCGTTTCTTGCCATCGTCGTCTTTGATCTCGACCAGACCATGGATGTCGGTTTCGAAGCCCGGGCAATTCTCGTTGAACTCGCGGGCGAACTTGAGGTAATCGACGATCTTCTTGTTGAAAACCTCGCCAGGGATCAAGAGCGGAATGCCGGGTGGGTACGGCGTGACCAAACCCACGGTGATGCGGCCTTCCAGGTGGTCAATTTCCACCCTCTCGGTCTTGCGGTGCGCAATGTGGGCGTACGCGTCTGACGGGCGCATGGCTGGGGCCAAGTCCGACAGATACATGTCGGTGGTCAGGCGTGCGATGTCGTATTTGGCATACATCTCGTGCACATGCTGGCACAGATCGCGCAAGCCCATGCGTTCATAGCGCGGGTGCTTTTGGCAGAACTCCGGCATGATTTTCCACATCGGCTGGTTCTTGGCATACTCGTCCTTGAACTGCTGCAAAGCCGTGAGCAAACTGTTCCAGCGGCCTTTGGTGATGCCGATGGTGAACATGATGAAGAAGCTGTAGAGGCCCGTCTTTTCCACCACCACGCCGTGCTCCGTGAGGAACTTGCTGACAATCGAAGCTGGGATACCGGTCTTGTCAAACTTACCATCCAAATCGAGGCCCGGCGTGACGATGGTCGACTTGATGGGATCCAGCATGTTGAAGCCGTCCGCCAACTGCTGACCGAAACCGTGCCACTTGCTCGCTTTTTTGCGCGGGTCATTGCGCAAAATCCAGTCGTCAGCACGACCAATGCCTTCTTCCGCATACTTTTCGGGTCCCCAAACTTTGAACCACCAGTCTTTGCCGTACTCGGCATCGATCTTGCGCATCGCGCGGCGGAAATCCAAGGCCTCTGCAATGCTCTCTTCCACCAAAGCGGTGCCGCCGGGCGGCTCCATCATGGCGGCGGCAACATCGCAGCTGGCAATGATGCTGTACTGCGGACTGGTAGAGGTGTGCATCAGGTACGCCTCGTTGAACAGAGGGCGATCGAGCTTCGTGTTTTGCGCGTCCTGCACCAGCACGTGGCTGGCCTGGCTGATGCCTGCGAGCAGCTTGTGGATGGACTGTGTGGCGTAGACCATCGACTCTTTGGGACGTGCACGCTTTTTGCCCATCGCATGGTACGGGCCATAAAACGGGTGGAAAGCCGCGTGGGGCAACCAAGCCTCATCGAAGTGCAGGTTGTCCACGTAACCGTCAAGCATGCTCTTGATGGTTTCTGTGTTGTAGAGCACGCCGTCGTAGGTCGACTGGGTGAGCGTCATCACACGGGGCTTGACCTTTTTCGGGTCCACACCTTTGAGCAATGGGTTGGCCTTGATCTTGGCCATGATGGCCGCAGGCTCAAACTCGCTTTTGGGAATGGGGCCGATGATGCCGAAGTGGTTGCGTGTGGGCTTCATGAACACGGGCACAGCGCCGGTCATGATGATCGCGTGCAAGATCGACTTGTGACAGTTGCGGTCCACCACCACCACGTCGCCCGGGGCCACGGTGTGGTGCCAAACGATCTTGTTGGAGGTGCTGGTTCCGTTGGTCACAAAGAAGCAATGGTCGGCATTGAAAATTCGGGCCGC
This sequence comes from Limnohabitans sp., assembly GCA_021731425.1. Classification (GTDB taxonomy): domain Bacteria; phylum Pseudomonadota; class Gammaproteobacteria; order Burkholderiales; family Burkholderiaceae_C; genus Limnohabitans_A. The sequence continues at coordinate 7,360 of JAKFXJ010000384.1, forward strand.
ATTGCGCTCACTCTCGCCAATGGCGCCGTTGTGGTCCAGCAGCTGGCCTAACTCTTCCACCGCGTTGCACACGTCGGCACGCAGCATGTTCTCACCATAAAACTGGTGGTACATCTGGCCCACGGGACTCTTCAAGAACGCCACACCACCGGAGTGGCCAGGGCAGTGCCACGAATACGAGCCGTCTTCGGCGTAATCAAGCAGAGCTTTGAAGAAAGGGGGTTGTACGCCTTCAAGATAACTCTTGGCCTCACGGATGATGTGCCGCGCCACAAACTCGGGCGTGTCTTCAAACATGTGGATGAAGCCGTGCAACTCGCGCAGGATGTCGTTGGGCAAATGGCGCGAGGTTTTGGTTTCGCCGTAGATGTAAATCGGCACGTCGGCATTCTTGCGGCGCACTTCGTCAATGAAGGCACGCAAGTTGATCACGGCAGGGTCCAGGTCTGGCCCGGGTGAAAACTCTTCGTCGTCGATCGACAAAATGAAAGCACTGGCACGGCTTTGCTGCTGCGCGAACTGCGACAGATCGCCGTAACTGGTCACCCCCAAAACCTCGAATCCCTCGGCAATGATGGCGTCAGCCAAAGCGCGGATACCCAGGCCCGAAGTATTTTCGGAGCGGTAATCTTCGTCAATGATGACGATGGGAAAGCGAAATTTCATGGGCTGTAGGGGCTGTGCGCCAAAGAAAGGTCAAAGGGATTTAAACAGTGGCGAAGTTTAAGGACAAAAAGGCTCCGCTGAGCGACACAGATCACAAATTGGCAAAAAACCTGCCGCGCATCAGACGCAGTCATCGCACAAGAAATGCGACAAGTCGGCAAAAACCTGTTTTTCCACTGCTACAATCTAAGGCTTCGGAGCGGTGGATGAGTGGTTTAAGTCGCACGCCTGGAAAGCGTGT
>JAKFXJ010000288.1 GCA_021731425.1 Limnohabitans sp.
AAACAGGCCGGTCACCCGCTGCAATGTGTCAGCGAACCCATTGAATAAGCCGGTATACCCCCCACCTCCTATTCATCTTTTTTACTCAGCAAGGCATAAGGAAATCACATGATTGCCCAAGAATTGGAAGTCAGCTTGCACATGGCCTTTGTTGAAGCCCGTCAGCAGCGCCACGAATTCATCACCGTTGAGCACTTGTTGCTGGCCCTGCTGGACAACCCCAGCGCCGCAGAAGTGCTTCGCGCTTGCGCCGCTAACATCGACGATTTGCGCAAGGCCTTGAGCAACTTCATCAAGGACAACACGCCCCAGGTGGCCGGTACCGAAGAGGTGGACACCCAGCCCACCTTGGGTTTCCAGCGTGTGATCCAACGCGCCATCATGCATGTGCAGTCCACCGGCAATGGCAAAAAGGAAGTGACCGGCGCCAATGTGCTGGTCGCCATTTTTGGCGAAAAAGACTCGCACGCTGTGTACTACCTGCACCAGCAGGGCATCACGCGTTTGGATGTGGTGAACTTCATTGCCCACGGCATCCGCAAAAGCGATCCACCTGAAGCCGCCAAATCCGACGCACCCGCCAGTTCCGAAGCCGAAGAGGCCGGTGGTGGTGAACGCAACGAAAAGGCCTCGCCTTTGGAGCAGTTCACCAACAACCTGAACCAGGCCGCCAAAGAAGGCAAGATCGATCCGCTGATTGGCCGTGAATACGAAGTCGAGCGCACCATCCAGATCCTGTGCCGCCGCCGCAAAAACAACCCGCTGCTGGTGGGTGAGGCCGGTGTGGGCAAGACGGCCATTGCCGAGGGCCTGGCCTGGCGCATCACCCAAGGCACCGTGCCCGACATCCTGGCCGAAGCCACGGTGTATTCGCTCGACATGGGCGCACTGCTGGCGGGCACTAAGTACCGGGGTGATTTTGAGCAACGCCTCAAAGGTGTGCTCAAGTCGCTCAAGGACAAGCCCAACGGCATTTTGTTCATCGACGAAATCCACACCCTGATTGGTGCGGGTGCAGCCTCTGGCGGCACCTTGGACGCATCGAACTTGCTCAAGCCAGCCCTGTCCAGTGGCCAGCTCAAGTGCATTGGCGCTACCACCTTCACCGAATACCGCGGCATCTTCGAAAAAGACGCCGCTTTGAGCCGCCGCTTCCAGAAAGTGGACGTGGTTGAGCCCACCGTGTCCGAGACGGTGGACATCCTCAAAGGTCTCAAGAGCCGCTTTGAAGACCACCACAGCGTCAAATACACGATTGCCGCTTTGCAAGCGGCGGCTGAGTTGTCGGCCAAGTTCATCAACGACCGCCAGTTGCCTGACAAAGCCATCGACGTGATCGACGAGGCCGGTGCCGCCCAGCGCATTCAGGTGGCGTCCAAACGCAAAAAGACGATTGGCAAGACGGAAATCGAAGACATCGTGGCCAAGATCGCCCGCATTCCGCCTGCCAACGTGTCCAACGATGACCGCAGCAAACTGCAGACCATCGAGCGCGACCTCAAATCGGTGGTGTTTGGCCAAGACAAAGCCCTTGAAGTGCTGGCCTCGGCCGTCAAGATGGCCCGCTCTGGACTGGGCAAGACCGACAAGCCGATCGGTTCCTTCCTGTTCTCTGGCCCCACGGGTGTGGGCAAGACCGAAGCGGCCAAACAGCTGGCCTACATCATGGGCATTGAGCTAATCCGCTTTGACATGTCCGAGTACATGGAGCGACATGCGGTCAGCCGCCTGATCGGTGCGCCTCCGGGCTATGTGGGCTTTGATCAAGGCGGCCTGTTGACCGAAGCCGTGACCAAGAAGCCGCACTGCGTGCTCTTGCTCGACGAGATCGAAAAAGCCCATCCGGACATCTTCAACGTGCTGCTGCAGGTCATGGACCACGGCACTTTGACCGACAACAACGGACGCAAGGCCGACTTCCGCAATGTGATCATCATCATGACCACCAACGCGGGTGCCGAGACCATGAACAAGGCCACCATTGGTTTCACCAACCCGCGTGCGGCTGGGGACGAAATGGGCGACATCAAGCGCCTGTTCACGCCCGAGTTCCGCAACCGCTTGGACGCCATCGTGAGCTTCAAGCCGCTGGACGAGCAGATCATTTTGCGTGTGGTCGACAAGTTCTTGCTGCAGTTGGAAACCCAGTTGGGTGAGAAAAAGGTCGAGGTCACCTTCACCGATGCTTTGCGCAAGTTCCTGGGCAAGAAGGGTTTCGATCCGCTCATGGGTGCTCGCCCGATGCAGCGCCTGATCCAGGACACCATCCGCAAGGCCTTGGCCGACGAGTTGCTGTTTGGCCGTCTGACCGACGGTGGTCGCCTGACGGTGGACATCGACGACAAGGACGAGGTGCTGCTGGACATCACGGCCAACCCCAAGAAGGAAAGCCGCGCCTCCCGATCGGAACCGGCTGAGCCTGAAGAGGCCACTGCAGGCTAAGGGCAGCGCTGCTCCAGCCTGGTCTTGAATTTCAGGGTCAGGTCAAAGAAAAAGGCCCGTGAGGGCCTTTTTCTTTTGGGGCAAGTCCAATGCACTTATCTGCGCCGTCCACCGCCGCCGAGCAAGCTGCCCAACACACCCCGCACAATTTCCCGGCCAATGGCCGAGCCCACGGTGCGCACGGCACTTTTGACCACCAGCTGAGCCACGCCGTCACGCTGACCCCCGCGGGGACCGGTGCTGCCAAACAGCATGTCAGACAAGCCGCCCATCAGCCCACCGCTGGCGGCCTCAGGCGCGGCTGGCGCCTGGCCTGGCAAGGGGTTGGGTGTGCCAGCTTGGCCGGACACCGCGGCCTGGCCTTTGATGCGTTCATAAGCCGACTCGCGGTCCTGGGCTTGTTCATACACCCCGGCCACCAAGGAGCCCTGTACCAGCGCTTGGCGCTGTTCCGGGGTAATGGGCCCCAATTGACTGCCGGGCGGCAGCACAAACACCCGCTCTGTTTCACAGGGGCGGCCTTTGGCATCCAGAAAGCTCACCAGGGCCTCGCCCACAGCCAGCTCGGTGATGGCCGCTTCGATGTCCAGGCCTGCCTTGGGCCGCATGGTTTGTGCGGTCGATTTCACGGCCTTTTGATCGCGCGGCGTGTAGGCGCGAAGGGCGTGTTGCACCCGGTTGCCCAACTGGCCCAGCACGCTGTCGGGGATGTCCAGCGGGTTTTGCGTGACAAAGTAAACTCCCACGCCTTTGGAGCGCACCAGGCGCACCACGAGCTCGATGCGCTCGACCAGGACCGCAGGGGCATCCTTGAACAGCAAGTGAGCCTCGTCAAAAAAGAAGACCAGCTTGGGTTTGACCGGGTCACCGATTTCAGGCAACACCTCGAACAATTCCGACAGCATCCACAGCAAGAATGTGGCGTACAGGCGCGGCGAGTTCATCAACTTGTCGGCAGCGAGGATGTTCACCACCCCCTGGCCCTGCGCGTCGGTTTGCATGAAGTCTTCGATGTTGAGCATGGGCTCGCCAAAGAACTGGTCACCGCCCTGGGTCTCGATTTGCACCAAGCCGCGCTGGATGGCGCCGATGCTGGCGGCGCTGATGTTGCCGTACTCGGTGGTGAACTGTTTGGCGTTGTCGCCCACGTACTGCAGCATGGCCCGCAGGTCTTTCATGTCCAGCAGCAGCAAGCCGTTGTCGTCGGCGATCTTGAACACCAGGTTCAGCACCCCGGCCTGGGTGTCGTTCAGGCCCAGCATGCGTGTGAGTAGCAAAGGGCCCATGTCGGAGATGGTGACGCGTACCGGGTGGCCTTGCTCCCCAAACACGTCCCACACGGTGGTGGGGCAGGCCAAGGGCTCAGGCAATGCAAGTCCGCGGTCTTTCAGGATGGCAGCCAGCTTCTCGCCGATCTTGCCCGTTTGGCTGACGCCGGTCAGGTCACCTTTGACGTCGGCCATGAAGACCGGCACCCCGATGCGCGAGAAGCTTTCGGCCAGGGTTTGCAAGGTCACGGTTTTGCCGGTGCCGGTGGCCCCGGTGATCAGGCCGTGCCGGTTCGCGAGACTTGGCAGCAGGTGACACTGCGCTTTTGCATTTTGAGCAATCAACATGGGATCAGCCATCGAAAGTTTCCTTGCCGAAGTGAAAAGTAAAATCCAGCCTATAGGTTAAATCAACATTCAAGGAATTCCCGATGGCTGGCCACAGTAAATGGGCAAATATTCAGCACCGCAAGGGCAGGCAAGACGAAAAAAGGCAACGCATTTGGACCCGTGTGGTGCGTGAAATCATGGTGGCGGCCCGCACGGGTGGCGGTGATGTCAGTGCCAACCCTCGCCTGCGCTTGGCCATCGAAAAGGCCAAAGCGGCCAACATGCCAGCCGACACCATCAAGCGCAATGTGGACAAGGCCACCGGCAACCTGGAAGGCGTGAGCTACGAAGAAATCCGTTACGAAGGCTATGGCATTGGTGGCGCGGCCATCATTGTCGACACGATGACGGACAACCGGGTGCGCACCGTGGCCGAAATGCGCCATGCCCTGAGCAAGCACGGCGGCAACCTGGGCACCGAGGGCTCTGTGGCGTTTCAGTTCAAGCATTGCGGTCAGCTGATTTTTGCACCCGGCACTTCGGAGGACCGCGTCATGGAGGTGGCCCTGGAAGCGGGTGCCGAAGACGTGCTCACCGACCCGGAGGGCGCGATCGAGGTGTTGACCACACCCGCAGATTTTGAAGCCGTGAAAAATGCGCTGGAAGCGGCTGGACTGGTGGCCGAGATGGCCGAGGTCACTTGGCGTGCCGAAAATTCTGTGTCTTTGGCCGGTGACGAAGCGGCGAAAATGCAAAAATTATTGGATATATTGGAAGACTTGGACGATGTGCAAAACGTTTTCCACAACGCCGAGTTTGAAGATTAAGGAAGTTGGATGAAAGTATTGGTAGTCGGTAGTGGTGGCCGCGAGCACGCCATGGCGTGGAAACTGGCGCAGTCGCCCAGAGTGCAGCAGGTTTATGTGGCCCCCGGCAACGGCGGCACGGCCAAAGACAAAAACCTGGTCAATGTGCCCATCACCGATTTAGCGGCATTGCGCCAGTGGGCCCACATCAACGGCATCGGTCTGACCTTGGTCGGCCCCGAAGCCCCCTTGGCTGCTGGCATCGTGGACGATTTTCGGGCCCATGGTCTGCGCATTTTTGGCCCCACCCAAGCGGCTGCGCAGTTGGAAAGCTCCAAGGCCTTTTCCAAAGCTTTTATGCAGCGCCACGGCATTCCCACGGCTGCGTTTGAAACCTTCACCGATGCGGCCCAAGCCCACGCCTATGTAGACCGCCAAGGCGCACCCATCGTGGTCAAGGCCGACGGCCTGGCGGCAGGCAAAGGGGTGGTGGTGGCCATGACGCTGGCCGAAGCCCACGAGGCGATCGACTTCATGCTGCTCGACAATACCCTCGGTGTTGCGCACAACGCGGGCGGCGCTCGTGTAGTGATAGAGGAGTTCTTGCAAGGCGAAGAAGCCAGCTTCATGGTGCTGTGTGATGGCAAGAACGTGGCGGCTCTGGCCACCAGCCAAGACCACAAACGCCTGCAAGACGGCGACGAGGGACCGAATACAGGCGGCATGGGCGCTTATTCTCCTGCGCCCGTGGTTACGGCCGAGGTGCACGCACGCGCCATGCGCGAGGTCATCTTGCCGACCATTCGGGGCATGGAAAAAGACGGCATCACCTACACCGGGTTTTTGTACGCTGGCCTGATGATCGACTCACAGGGGCGCATCAAGACTCTGGAATTCAACTGCCGCATGGGTGACCCCGAAACCCAGCCGATTTTGATGCGCCTGAAGTCGGACCTGTTGGAGTTGCTGTTGGCGGCAACCTCTGAAGGTCTGGGCCAATTGGAGATGGAGTGGGACCGCCGTGTGGCGCTGGGTGTGGTGATGGCTGCCGCCGGTTACCCGATGAATCCCCGCAAAGGCGATGTCATCAGCGGTCTGCCCAAGGACGAGGGCGATGCCATGGTGTTTCATGCCGGAACCACCGAAAAAGACGGCCAAATCCTGACCTCGGGCGGGCGTGTGTTGTGCGTCACGGCGCTGGCCGATTCCGTCAAGCAGGCGCAGCAAAAGGCTTACCAAGCCGCCAGTCCCATTGCCTTTGACGGCATGCAAATGCGCCGGGACATTGGCTACCGTGCCATCAAAAACTGAAGGAATATTTTTCTTCATGCGTTCTGTGATCCGCCATCCTGTGACGTTCACGGGCTCTCGTCTGGCCCGTTGGATTTTGAAAATGTTGGGCTGGCGTGTGGTCTTTGAGGGCTTTCCCACCCGTCAAGGTGTTGCGATCGTTTACCCGCACACCAGCAACTGGGATTTTCCGATCGGCATGCTGGCCAAATGGGCGCTGGGTATACCGGCGCACTTTTGGGGCAAGGACTCGCTGTTCAAATTTCCGGTAATCGGCGCGTGGATGCGTTGGGTCGGGGGCATCCCGATTGACCGCAGCTCGTCACGCGGTGTGGTCGGGCAGATGGTGCATGTGTTCGAGCAGCACAAACAAAACGACCAGTTGCTTTGGCTGGCTCTGGCCCCTGAGGGCACACGCAGCCACACCCCGGGCTGGCGCAGCGGCTTTTACCAACTGGCCTTGGGGGCTCAGGTCCCTCTGGCGCTGGTCAAGCTCGACTGGGGTAAGCGCCGCTTCACTGTGATGGATTTTTACGAGCTGACTGGACAGGTCGAGCGCGATTACGCTCACTTGGCCCAGGTCTTTGAGGGGGTCAAAGGCTTCCACGAACACCAGATGGGACCCATACTTCCCTACAGTCCCAGTCATAAGCTTGAATCTGCCCCACCGAAAACCTGAAGATTTTCTGAACCCTTTAAAGGTCCCAATCCACCATGACCACCCCCTTTGAACTTGGCACCGTCAAAAACTACCTGCTGGGCTTACAGTCCCGCATCACCGGGGCCTTGACCGACTTGGATGGCACGCCCTTTCTGACCGATGCTTGGCAAAAAGACCCGGGCGAAAAACTCCAAGGCAACGGCATCACCCAGATTTTGGAAGGCGGTCCGATTTTTGAGCGGGCCGGTTGCGGCTTTTCGCACGTCACAGGCCCACAGTTGCCGCCCTCGGCCACCCAGCACCGCCCAGAGTTGGCGGGATCGGCATTTGAGGCGATGGGCGTTTCCTTGGTGTTCCACCCACGCAACCCCTATGTACCGACGGTGCACATGAACGTGCGCATGATCGCGGCCAAGCCCGAGGGCAGGGCGCCCGTGGCCTGGTTTGGTGGCGGTATGGACCTGACGCCTTATTACGGCTTTGACGAAGACGCGGTGCATTTTCATCAGACCTGCAAAGATGCCCTGAGCCCCTTTGGCGAGGCCTTGCACCCGCGTTTTAAAACCTGGTGTGACGATTATTTCTGCAACAAACACCGCCACGAGCAGCGCGGTGTGGGCGGCATTTTCTTCGACGACTTTTCCGAGCTGGGCATGGACCAGAGCTTTGCCATGTTGCAAAGCGTGGCCGATTCACTTTTGACGGCTTACATGCCCATCGTGATGCGTCGCAAGGACACGCCTTATGGCGAGCGCGAGCGAGACTTTCAGCTCTACCGCCGTGGTCGTTATGTCGAGTTCAACCTGGTCTGGGACAGAGGCACACATTTTGGCCTTCAGTCTGGTGGCCGCACCGAATCCATTTTGCTGTCGATGCCCCCCGAGGTGCGCTGGTCTTACCAGCGCCGGGACGAGGTCGGCTCCCCTGAAGAGCGCTTGCTCAGCCACTTTCTGGTGCCTAAGGACTGGGTTTGAGTCTTCAGTCTGCCATGCAAAAACCCCTAGCCGCTGTGCAGCGCTTGGGCGTTTTTGGCGGGGCGTTCGACCCGCCGCATCTGGCCCATGTGGCCTTGGTCGAAGCGGCCGTGGCCCAGTTGCAACTCGACCATGTGCATGTGCTGCCTACGGGGCAAGCTTGGCACAAACCGCGCCACCTCAGCGACGCCGCACACCGCTTAGCCATGACGCGTTTGGCCTTTGCGCATGCGACGCAAGTGGTGGTGGATGAGCGGGAAATTCTGCGCACCGGCCCCAGCTACACGGTGGATACCCTGCACGAGTTGCAGACGGAATATCCCCAGGCGCAGCTGTATTTGCTGCTGGGCGATGACCAGCGCCGCTCCTTGTCTTCATGGCATGAGATCGGTGAAATCGTGCGCATCGCTATAATCTGCGCCGCAGGTCGCGATATGGCTGTGCGTGCTTGGAACGAAGAAT
>JAKFXJ010000356.1 GCA_021731425.1 Limnohabitans sp.
GAACTCACCCGTGTTGCAGGGCCTGGCCCTCAATACGCCCACTTACGTCAAAAACGCCAAGCTGATTGCTTGGGTCGCCGAAATGGCCGCCCTGTGCAAGCCAGCCAACATTTACTGGTGTGACGGTTCACAAGAAGAGTACGACCGCCTGTGCGCGGAATTGGTGGCTGCCGGCACCTTCAAAAAGCTCAACCCTGCCAAGCGCGCCAACTCTTACCTGGCGTGCTCCGACCCTTCAGACGTGGCCCGCGTGGAAGACCGCACCTACATCTGCTCGGCCAAAAAAGAAGACGCCGGCCCCACCAACAACTGGATGGAACCCGCGCAAATGCGCGCCACCCTGAACCCGCTGTTTGACGGCTGCATGGCTGGCCGCACCATGTACGTGGTGCCGTTCTCGATGGGCCCCTTGGGCTCGCACATCAGCCACATCGGCATCGAGCTGAGCGACAGCGCTTACGTGGCTGTGAACCAGAAAATCATGACCCGCATGGGCAAAGCCGTGTACGACGTGCTGGGCACCGACGGCGAGTTCGTGCCTTGCATGCACACCGTGGGCGCGCCTTTGGCCGCAGGCCAAAAAGACACCACCAGCTGGCCTTGCAACCCGACCACCAAGTACATCGTGCACTACCCTGAGACCCGCGAGATCTGGTCTTATGGTTCGGGCTACGGCGGCAACGCGCTGTTGGGCAAGAAGTGCTTTGCGCTGCGCATTGCCTCCAACATGGGCCGTGAGCAGGGCTGGTTGGCCGAGCACATGCTCATCTTGGGCGTGACCAACCCCGAAGGCAAAAAGTACCACGTCGCAGCGGCTTTCCCCAGCGCTTGCGGCAAAACCAACTTCTCGATGCTGGTGCCACCTGCTGCGTTTAACGGCTGGAAAGTCACCACCATCGGTGACGACATCGCCTGGGTCAAACCGCACACCGACGGCAAGATGTACGCCATCAACCCCGAAGCCGGCTACTTTGGCGTGGCCCCCGGCACCAACATGAAGACCAACCCCAACTGCATGTTGAGTCTGAACAAGGACGTGATCTTCACCAACGTGGCTCTCACGGACGACGGCGACGTGTGGTGGGAAGGCATGGAAAAAGACACCGGCAAACTGCCCGACCATTTGATCGACTGGCAAGGCAAGGACTGGACACCCCAGATCGCCAAGGAAACCGGCGCCAAAGCCGCTCACCCCAACGCCCGCTTTACGGTGGCTGCGACCAACAACCCCGCACTCGACCCCGCATGGGACGACGCTGCAGGTGTGCCCATCGACGCCTTCATGTTCGGTGGCCGCCGCTCGACCACCGTGCCGCTGGTCACCGAAGCACGCAGCTGGACCGAAGGCGTCTACATGGCCGCAACCATGGGCTCTGAGACGACTGCCGCTGCCTTTGGCGCACAAGGCGTGGTGCGCCGCGACCCCTTCGCCATGCTGCCTTTCTGCGGCTACAACATGAGCGATTACTTCCAGCACTGGCTGGACACCGGTGCCAAAGCAACAGCCGCTGGCCACAAGCTGCCTGCCATGTACTGCGTGAACTGGTTCCGCAAGGGCGAAGACGGCGCGTTCGTCTGGCCCGGTTACGGCGACAACATGCGCGTGCTCAAGTGGATGATCGACCGTCTGGAAGGCAAAGCCACTGGCGAGCAAACCATGTTTGGCGTGGCCCCTGCTTACGCAGAAATCAACTGGAACGGCATCGAATTCAGCGCCGAGCAGTTCAAGTCGGTCACCAGCATCGACAAAGCTGCTTGGCAAGCCGAGTTCAAGTTGCACGACGAGCACTTTGCGCAGCTGAGCTACCACCTGCCCCAGGCCCTGCTGGACACCAAGGCTGCGCTGGAAAAGCGTCTGGCTTAAACCTATTCAGGTCAAGCGCCCCAACGGCGCTCAGCCTTGCAACCGCCCCGGCCACAAACCGGGGCGGTTTTTTCTTGTTGTCACAATCAGCGTCATGTCTTTGTTGAACACCCCTGAATCCCGCATCCGCATCGCCTCTTGGTTGATGTGGGTGACACCGGCCTTGTGGTCGGTCAATTACATCGTGGCACGCAGCGCACCCGGGGTGGTGGAGCCTCACATGCTGGCATTGGGACGCTGGGCTTTGGCAGGGGTGATTCTGGCGTTTTTTGCGCGCAGCGAATTGTGGCGTGAGCGGCACAGCACGCTGCGCGATGCAGGGCGTTACTTGGTGTTGGGAGCCTTGGGCATGTTGATTTGTGGGGCTTGGGTTTACCAGGGCGCTCAAACCACTTCGGCCATGAACATCGCCCTCATTTACGCGGCCTCACCCGTGATCATCGCCGTAGCCGCTGTCTGGTGGCTGGGAGAGCGGTTTTCAGTGCGCCAGGGTGTGGGCGTGGTGATCGCCATGGCGGGCGTGTTCCATGTGGTGGTCAAAGGCCAGTGGCTGGCCTTGGGCCAAGTGCAGTGGGTCGCTGGTGACGGCTGGATCGTGCTGGCCATGGTGTCGTGGGCTGCTTATGCCTTGCTGCAAAAAAAGTGGCCCACACCGCTGGGCTCCACCGCACGTTTGGCTGCCATTTGCATGGGGGGCATGCTGGTACTGCTGCCCTTTGCCGCTTGGGAATTCGTTCAAGCCGACACCCCGGCCTGGACCCCGCAGGCCACCCTTTTGGTCGTGGCAGCAGGCTTGTTGCCAGGAATTGGGGCGTATTGGGCCTATGGCTTTTGCCAAAAGGTCTTGGGGGCGAGCCGCGTGGCCGCCAGTTTGTACCTGGGGCCTTTGTATGGCGGTCTGGCCGCTTGGCTGGTGCTGGGTGAAGCCATGGGCTGGCACCACCTGATGGGCGCGGCGCTGATCTTGCCGGGCATTTATTTGGCGTCTCGGCCTTCGTCTTGAAGCAGGCAAAGGGGTCCAGACCGTGGCGCATAAAAAAGGCCTCCGCAAGGAGGCCTTTGTCGTGGAGATCCCGCTGGACCCTGTGAATCGGGTTTTAGATGTAATACAAGCGGTCCCGCACCAAACGGGCGGCGCGGCGGGTCACCAGGTTTTCCAGATTTTGGGCTGGGCCTGGGGTCTCGCTGGCACGGTCCATCGCCACTTGCAGGTCGCTCATCAGGCGTGGGTCGGTCTGGGCCATAGACCACAAACGCTCGTCAGCGCGGCTGCGGGCCACATGGGCCGACCAGGCATCCAGGCCGGTCATCAGGTTTTGCGCGAGGTGGCGCGTCAGGCCACGCAGCACCACGATGGCCAACACGGCCACGGCCCACAGCGCCAGCCAAGCGGCCACCACATGGGATTCAGCCCAGCTGTCGATCATCTGATCGACACCAACGACCAATGCGGCCACACCTGCAGCCAACAAGAGGTTCGCGAGGGTTTTGCTCGAAGATCGGGGGGCTGTGTTGACAGCAGGCATAGCGGGCAAGGTGCCCAAGACGGATTTAGCGGTGGTGTTCATTTTGTGTTCCCTTGATTCGGTTTTGTTTCCTTTGGCAATCCAAAACAACAAAACCATATGTCGAATCATAGGGTTTTTACTAATGCCGTTCAACTTTATCTTCTTAATGGCCTTCATTCATAATGGTGATAGTTGAAAACACGCCCATGCCCACCGCCATCCCCCACTCTTTTCGAACCCTCGACCTGAATTTGCTGCGGGTGTTTGACGAAGTCATGGCCGAGCGCAGCCTGACACGGGCCGCGCACAACCTGGCGCTGACCCAACCGGCCGTGAGCAACGCCTTGCGCCGCTTGCGCGAAGCCTTGGGCGATGAGCTGGTGCGCCGCCACGGGCACGGCATCGAACCCACGCCCCGGGCGCTTGCGCTCTGGCCCAGTGTGCGTGAGGCCCTGCGCCAATTGCAGGCGGCCATCGTCCCCAGCGCTTTTGAGCCGCAGCAAGCCAACAGCACCTTTGTGCTGGCCATGGCCGACGCCACCGCCGCCGAACTCATGGGCGGGCTGGCCCGCGAACTGGAGCTGCAGGCGCCTGGCGTGTCTTTGCGTGTGCTGCCGCTGACCACACGCGACCCGCGCAAGCTGCTGAGCGAAGACAGTGCCGACATCGCGCTGGGTTACTTTCCGGCGGTGCTGGCCGACCTGACCGCACGCGCCCAGTCGGGTGAAGCCATTCCTTTTGAACACCAGCGCCTGTATTCTGGCGAGTACGTGTGTGTGATGCGCAAGGGCCACCCGCTGGCCAAGCGGCCCATCAGCTTGCAGGCCTATTGCGCGGCCCGCCATTTGCTGGTCAGCTTTTCTGGGCGGGCTTATGGCTTTGTGGACGAAGCCTTGGCCACCATCGGGCAGCAAAGGCGCATCGTGCTCACCGTGAACCAGTTTTTCACGGCCGGGCGCGTGGTGGTGAACTCCGATTTGCTCACCGTGCTGCCGCGCCACTTTGTGCCCACCACCGGCATGGCCCATGAACTGGTGCTGCACGACCTGCCTTTTGACGTGCCGCCTGTGCAAGTGCACGCCCTGTGGCACCGCAAACGCCAACAAGACAGCCCGCACCAATGGCTGCGCACCCAACTGCAACAAGTGGCGCGGCAGGCATTTGGCCACCCTGTGCCGACGAGCGACATCCCCACATGAAGATCCAACTGCTGTCCGACCTGCACCTGGAGTCCAACCCAGACTTCATGCCCAGCCCGGCACCCGGTGCCGATGTGCTGGTGCTGGCGGGTGACATTGGCTCTTACCAAACTGGCTCGGCCCTGGCCCAGGCGGGCGACGGCGACTTTGGCCTGGCGCGGTTCTCGCCGTTGCACGGCTGGCCCACACCCGTGCTGTTTGTGCCCGGCAACCACGAGTATGACGGGCTGGACTTTGACGAAGCCCACACCCGGCTGCGCCAAACCTGCGAGCGGCTGGGCATCACTTGGTTAGAGCGCAATGTGCTGCAACTGGGTGGCGTGCGTTTTGTGGGCACCACGCTGTGGACCGACTTTGACGCGCTGGGGCCGCTGGCCGGGCAACCCATCCCCGACCCGCTGACCGACAAAATTCCGGCGCACTTCAGCCACCCCAACAGCCAATACACACGCCAACTCAAAGCCCGCGACAAGGCCTTTCGGGCCGCCAATTATTACCTGCGCAAGGCCCTCACCACACGCAATGGAGAGCCTTGGCTGGCCGAAGGCCTGCGTGAGCAAGCCCTGCAGTGCCAAGACTGGCTAAGCGCTGCGCTGCGCGCACCTTTTGCGGGGCCCACCGTGGTAGTCACGCACTTTGCACCCAGCTTGGGCAGCGCCGACCCGCGCTACGGCCGGGTGCCGGGCACAGCGGGTTTTTGCAACGCACTCGACCACTTGCTGCCCCAGGCCCAGTTGTGGCTACACGGCCATTTGCATTGCCCGAGCGACTACACCCAAAACGGCTGCCGCGTGGTGGCCAACCCGCTGGGTTATGCGCGCAAAAACGAACAGGTTATGTTCCAAGCGCAATGCGTGCTGGAAGTCCGAGGCGCATAAGCCCAAGCACCCAAGAGGGAAAAGGGCGGGTACACACCAGCCTCTGGTTTCATGACCTAGGTCAAGGCTTCACGGCCCAGCGCGGCTTAAAGTGAAGTCTTCTTTGATCCACAACAGGAGACCCCTCATGAAAATCTTATTGGCCGTTGACGGCAGTGAATACACCAAAAAAATGCTGGCCTATCTGACCACGCATGACGAGCTCTTCAGCACGAACAACAGCTACACCCTGCTGACGGTGAACCCCCAACTGCCCCCCCGCGCTCGCGCTGCTGTGGGCAAAGAAATGGTCGACACTTACCACCGCGACGAAGCCGAAAAAGTGCTCAGCCCGGTCACCAAGTTTTTGCTACGCCACGGCATCGACGCCAAGACCGTGGCCAAAGTGGGCCATGCGGGTGAGACCATCTCCAAAACCGCCGACAGCGGCAAGTTTGATCTGGTGGTGATGGGCTCACACGGTCACGGCACCTTGGGCAACGTGGTCATGGGCTCGGTGGCCACCCAGGTGCTGGCGCACTGCAAAGTGCCTGTGCTGCTGGTGCGCTGAACGTGGACGGCCAAGCGACCCACTTGGCCGGGACAAGCGCCCACTGACACCTGTTTTCGATAACCACAGGTAATACCTGCGTCCTTGCAATTTCAATTTCCTTGACCGATTTCTGCCCGTATATTCGGGCTTTGGCTGCTTTTGCAGCACCACAAGGAGTTATAGGTCATGGACACGGACACCCAGCAGCTTCCTCAATCGGCGATGTCGGCGAATCTTGAAATTCGTCGAGTGGGGGTTTTTTTAGGCGCTCGAATCACCGGGATCGACCTGACAAAGACCCTGGACGAAGCCACGGTCGACGCCCTCAAACTGGCTCACGCCCAGCACGGGGTGCTGGTGTTTCCCAACCAAGTGATTTCCTCAGAAGACCTGCGCCGCTTTGGGCGCTATTTTGGAAACCTGAGCGTTCATCCTTTTTCCACCAGCAGCGCCGACGCGCCCGAGTTGATCGTCTACGACAACAAAGAGGGCAACCCCCCCGCGCCCACCGACATCTGGCACACCGACGAAACATTTCGTGAGGCGCCGCCCATGGGGACGGCACTGTGCTCCAAGATCATTCCCGAATACGGTGGAAACACCGCTTTTGCCAGCATGTCCGCCGTGTATGAAGGCTTATCCGATCGCTGGCAGCGCTTTTTGTCCGGTCTGGAAGCCGTCCATGATTTCAAGCCCTTTCGCAGCTTGTTTCCCACGGACGCCGACGGCATTGAAAAGTTGCGGCGCTTCGAAGACCGCTATCCTGCGGTCACCCACCCGGTGGTATCGGTCCACCCCATCACCGGCAAAAAGGTCATTTTTGTCAACCCACAGTTCACGCTGTACATCAAGGGCATGGCAGAGGACGAGAGCCGCATGATCCTCGAGATGCTTTACCGGAAAACCCTGGTTCACGAGTACCAGTACCGCCACTGCTGGGAACCCCATATGGTGGTGTTCTGGGACAACCGTCATGTGCAGCACTCCGCCCTGCACGATTACTACCCTCAGCGACGCCTGATGGAGCGGGTGACCATTGCCGGCACCCGGCCCCTGGGTGCCGATCCAGCCGCCGACCCGCGCGACTTACGGCGTTATCTGATGCCGCCTTTGTCGCAATTCCGCCAAGCTGGGACCGCCCAAAAGCGGCAATTGGATCATTGAACTTATTTTCAGCAACACGCCAACTGGATTGAAAGCACGCATACTGTTGGCCATACAAATCAGGAGACCGCCATGTTTCGTTTTTCTCGACGCGCCATTTTTGCTGCACTGGCTTTGAGTGCCTGCACCTCTGTTTTCAGCCAAGCCTCTTACCCTGACAAACCGATCCGATTGGTGGTGCCTTATCCACCCGGTGGGTTCACGGATATTTTGGGACGCCAGCTCGCCACCCAACTTCAAACCCGCCTTGGCCAGAACGTCATCGTGGACAACAAAGGCGGTGGCGGCAGCACCATTGGCAGTGCCATGGTGGCGCGTGCACCCGCCGACGGCTACACCTTGCTTTTGGTCGCGCCTGATTTGGCCATCAACGAAAGCCTCATGGCGACGCGTCTGAGCTACGACGCCCGCCAAGACTTCAGCCCCGTGATCCGCGCCGCTTGGTCGCCCATGGTGCTGGTCACCCATCCCTCTGTTCCTGCGAAAAATGTGAGTGAATTTCTCGCTCTGGCCAAAGCCCGACCCGGCAAAATCAACTTTGCCTCTGGCGGCATCGGGACCGGCGCTCATCTGGCGCTGGAACTCTTTAAAACACGCGCCGGCGTGGACCTGACCCATGTGCCCTACAAAGGCAACGGCCCTGCCACCTCCGACCTTCTGGGTGGTCAAGTTTCTGCCATGTTTTTGCAATACGCGGTTGCCAAACCCCATGTGGCTGGCGGCAAACTCGTCATGCTGGCCACACCCAGCGGCAAACGCTCACAGGCCATACCTGAAGTGCCCACCATTGCCGAAAGCGGTCTGCCCGGTTTTGATGTCGAACCCTGGTTCGGTATCGTGGCACCCGCGGGCACCCCAGCGGCCATCGTTAACCGCCTGAATGCAGAGATCGGAAAAATCATGCAACAAAACGATGTGAAGGACATGCTGGCCAGCGTGGGCGCGGCACCCTCGATTTCTACACCTCAAGAATTTGGCAAATTCATTGACAGCGAAATCAGCCGCTGGGCTGAAGTTGTCAAAACTTCAGGTGCCAAAGCCGACTGAGCATGTTTGCCCACGCCATTGACCTGCACGCA
>JAKFXJ010000243.1 GCA_021731425.1 Limnohabitans sp.
GACCAGGTTGCTCAACAAATTAAGATGTACGCCAAGTACACCCAGCTGCGCAGTGCGGTGGTGTTTGGCGGCATGGACATGAAGCCCCAGACGCTGGAGCTGAAAAAAGGCGTTGAGGTGCTGGTAGCCACTCCCGGCCGTTTGCTGGACCACATTGAAGCCAAAAACGCGGTTCTCAACCAGGTGGAATATGTGGTGCTCGACGAAGCCGACCGCATGCTCGACATCGGCTTCTTGCCCGATCTGCAACGCATCCTGAGCTTTTTGCCCAAGCAGCGCACCACGCTGCTTTTCTCGGCCACGTTTTCGCCCGAGATCAAGCGCCTGGCCGGAAGCTACCTGCAAAACCCCATCACCATCGAAGTGGCCCGCCCCAACGAGACGGCTTCCACCGTTG
Source organism: Limnohabitans sp. (assembly GCA_021731425.1). Classification (GTDB taxonomy): domain Bacteria; phylum Pseudomonadota; class Gammaproteobacteria; order Burkholderiales; family Burkholderiaceae_C; genus Limnohabitans_A. The sequence continues at coordinate 398 of JAKFXJ010000243.1, forward strand.
AGCAGCGTTTTTACGCCGCCCAAGACGACGACAAGCGCCGTGTGATCCGCAAGGTGCTGGACGACCGGGGTATCAAGCAGGCCTTCATTTTTGTGAACAGCAAGCTCGGTTGCGGCCGACTTGCCCGGTCTTTGGAGCGCGAGGGTTTGCGCACCGCTGCTTTGCACGGCGACAAGAGCCAAGACGAGCGCCTGAAAGCGCTGGAAGCCTTCAAAAAGGGCGAAGTGGATTTGCTGGTGTGCACCGACGTGGCCGCGCGTGGTCTGGACATCAAGGATGTGCCCGCCGTGTTCAACTTCGATGTGCCCTTCAACGCCGAAGACTATGTGCACCGCATTGGCCGCACAGGCCGCGCCGGGGCATCGGGCTTGGCAGTGACCTTGGTCAGCCCATCTGACAACCGCTTGGTGGGCGACATCGAAAAGCTGATCAAGAAAAAGCTGGACGTCGAAACCCTGCAGTTGGACACGGCCCCCACTGGCCCCGCGCCCGAGAAGTGGGGCACCCGCGCCGAAGATCGCCCGCGTGCCCGCGCCTCCGAAGGCCGTCGCCGCGAAGAGTTTGACCCGCGTGACGCCCTAGACACACCTCGCGAGCGCCGAGGCGGCTTCCGCCCCGCACCCGTGAACCGCGACCCCTTCTTCAGCAAGCCTTACGAGGCACCCTCTGCCGACGTTTCGCCAAGCTGGGACGCCGTGCCCAAAGCACCACGCTCGTCCATTTCGGCCAACATCAAGCCCAAGCGCAAAGTGGCGGCTTTGTTCAAATCCGAAGAGTGATGGTTGGGGGCCTGCCTTGCAGGTCCTGAACTGGTCCCGCTCAGGCCCCGCACTGGTCCTTGGGCTGACCCCGGCTTTTACAGCTGCTTCACACATCTGTAGCCATGCGCTGTCAAAATGCGTGGATGCGATCACTTGACCCCCATCTCACCCTCCATCCCCTGACCCACAGCCTGCTGCTCGCTGGTGTTGTCCTGTTTGGACTGCCTGATGGGGCTTGGGCTCAAAGCGCAGCCCCTGCGGCGTCCAGCGCCACGCCATCTGCCACGGCCGATCTGGGCCAGGTTGAGATCCGCAGCAACCGCAACAACGACACCGAGGTGCGCCGTGAGTCTTCGGCCTCCAAAATTGTCATTGGTCGCGAAGAGATCGAAAAACAAGGCGACTCCACTTTGGGCGAGGTGCTCAAGCGCTTGCCGGGTGTCACGGTCCAAGGTGCGCCCGGCCGAGGCGGCGCCATTCGGATGCGGGGCCTGGGCGGTGGTTACACCCAGATCCTGCTCGACGGCGAGCGCGTGCCGCCAGGTTTTTCCATCGACACACTCACCCCTGAGCAGGTCGAAAAAATCGAGATTTTGCGTGCCCCCACGGCCGAAACTGGGGCCAGGGCCATTGCCGGCACCATCAACATCGTCCTGCGCGAGGGTCAAAAAGCCAACCCCGACGACCTCAAAATCACCCGCAGCCAAGAGCATGGCGAGGGCTCGTCCATGCTCAGCTGGGTGCACAACCTCAAGACCCAGCCCTTGAGCGGCACCGTGACCCTGTCCTTGATGGACCAGTACCGGCCAGACGAAAGCACATCGGTCATCACCTCAGAGCCCGGCGTGGACCGCATCCGTTCGAACGAATCGGTGGGCCGCCGCAAAGCCTTGCACGGCAATGCCCGCTTGCAGTGGCGAGGCGAGCAGGGCCGTACCCTCACGCTCACCCCCTTTGTGGTGTATTCGGATTACGCAAGCCTCGGGCAAGTGCAGATCCGCGAGACCGAGGGCGGCTTGCGCACCGACAGTGCTCAGACACTGAATCAAAGCATTTTTGCCATGGCCCGCTTGAACGGCCAATGGACGCAGCGCCTGTCGGCCGATGACCGGCTCGAAGTGCGCTTTGGCCTGGGCCAGTCCAAGTACGACTTTCGCCTGGACCAGACGGGGGCAGCCGATGTGCTGTTGTTCAACAGCTTTGAAACACAAAACTTTGTCGACCGCTCGGGTAGCCTGAACAGCAAATGGACCCGTGCCATGGACAACGGACACCAGATCGTCAGCGGCCTGGAGCTCGAAACGGTGCGCCGTGTGGAAGAGGCCAACGCCGCAGTCGACGAGGACGGTGGCGACATCCGCGCCCGCACCTTGCGCTGGGCCGCTTACACACAAGACGAATTCAAGATCAACACCAACTGGTCGGCCTACACCGGCCTGCGCTACGAATCCATCCTGACCGAAGGCACAAGTGAGTTGGGCCTCAAGTCCAACACCAGCTCGGTCTGGACGCCATTGCTGCACGCCTTGTGGAAGCCCGACCCGGCCAAGCGCGATCAGGTGCGCATGAGCCTGACACGCAGCTACAAAACCCCCACGCTCTACAACTTGGTGGCCCGGCCCGTGCCCTCGCGCGAGGCCAACAGCCCAACCCGCCCCGACCGTGTGGGCAACCCCGACTTGAAGCCCGAAATGGCCACCGGCATCGATGTGGCCTTTGAGCGCTACCTCCCCGGCGGCGGCGTGCTCAGCGCCAACGTGTTTCACCGCCAGATCAGCGACCTGATCCGCTACACCGTGGCCCAGCAAAACAGCCCCTCTTGGGCGCCTGGTCAAGACCGCTGGGTGTCCTCGCCCATCAACTTGGGCGATGCCACCACGCAGGGCATCGAGCTCGAAGCCAAGTTCCGTTTGGACCAAGTGCGGGCAGGCTCCTTGCCCGTGGACATCCGCAGCAATCTGAGCCTGTTCAGCTCCCGTGTCAAGCAAGTGCCCGGCCCCGACAACCGGCTCGACCAACAACCCGGTATGACGGCCAACTTGGGGGCCGACTACCGGGTGCGCAGCATTCCGCTGACGGTGGGCGGCAACGTCAACTGGAACCCCGACTACGACACCCGCCGCAGCGAGCAGCAGTGGGCCTACCAAGGCACCAAACGCGTGCTGGATGTGTATGGCCAATGGCGCTTTTCTGCGGCCACCGCTTTGCGCCTGACGGTGAGCAACCTCACCCCACGCGACTACCAGACCGCGTCCACGTACAACGGCAACGGCGTGAGCGAAACCTCCCGCAACACCTCGCCGAACTGGCGCAATGTGCAGCTGCGTCTGGAGATGAAAATCTGACGCTTCTTGTGCCAAGATGGTGGTTCAGATACAAAAAATTGGAGACTCCGATGCCCAAAAAAGATGCAGCCTGGCACGACAGCATGTACAACAACCGGGCCTTGGTGCCCGACTTTGCGGACCACTTTGCCCATTGGCAAAACGCCTCGGTACAAGCTCGCAAGCGCCTGAAAGGGCATCTGGACTTTCCCTACGGCAATGGCCTGGGTGAAACTTTGGATATTTTTCCGGCTGCGCAGCCGAACGCGCCGGTGGTGATCTTCATCCACGGCGGCTACTGGCGCAGCCTCGACAAATCAGACCACTCGTTTGTGGCGCCAGCATTACATGACATGGGCGCTTGCGTGGTGGTGGTCAATTACGCACTGTGCCCTGGCACGCCCGAGCAAGCCGTCACCATCCCCGATATCGCCTTGCAAATGGCCAAGGCCACTGCATGGGTGGGGCGGAACATCGCAGAACACGGTGGTGACCGATCCAACATCACGGTGATCGGTCACTCGGCAGGCGGACACTTGGCGGCCATGTTGCTGGGCTGCGACTGGAAAAAACTGGGCCGCGATTTGACCGCTGGCTTGGTGCGCAAAGCTTTGTCCATCTCGGGCCTGTTTGACCTGGAGCCCATTCGGAAAACCCCATTTGTGCAGGGTGACTTGCGCCTCACGCCCGCTCATGTTCGCATGTGCAGCCCGGCAAAATGGCAGCGCCCACGCCAGGGTGTTTTGTACACCGTGGCTGGAGGCGACGAAAGCCCTGAGTTCTTGCGCCACAACCGTTTGATCCACCAAGCCTGGGGCCCCAAAACCGTGCCCGTCTGTGAAGACCTGGTGGGCCTGAACCACTTCAGCATCGTGACCGACCTGACCCGGCCGGGCACGCGTTTGCATGCTCTGGCCCAGCAGCTGATCGCTGCATAAAGCAACAAAAAAGCCCCAGCGGCATGGCCGCTGGGGCTTGGGTTTTTGGCCCTTGTTTAAGCCCCGCCCATGCGTGGCTTTTTTGTCAGTCCAGTTTGATGTTGGCGGCCTTGATGGCTTGCGTCCAGTCGGCGATGTCGCGGTCCAGCAGTTTGGTCATCTCAGTGGGGGCCACAAAGCGCACTTCAATGCCCGCTTGGTCGGCGCGTTGCTTGCTCTCGGGCAGGTCCAGGCTGCGCTTGACGGCGTCGGCCAGTTTGTCAACAGCCGCTGCAGGCGTACCTGCTGGAGCGTACAAAGCCACCCACGACTCGAGGTCAAAGTTGGGGTAACCGGCTTCGGCCATGGTGGGCACTTGGGGCATGCCCGCATGGCGCTTTTTGCCGGTGACGGCCAGCGCCTTGAGCTTGCCCGCCTGGATGTGCTGCATCACCGAAGGCGGTGTGGTCATGAAGACTTGCACTTGGCCTGCCAGCACGTCGGCAATCGCTTGGCCCGAGCCTTTGTATGGCACATGCACCAAGCTCACGCCGGTTTGCTGTTTGAAGATTTCGGTGCCAATGTGCGAGACCGAGCCATTGCCTTGCGAGGCGTAGTTCAGCTTGCCCGGGTTTTGTTTCACGTAGGCAATGAACTCTTTCATATTGTTCACTGGCACCGAGGGGTGCACCGCTACCACGTTGGTGGCCACTGTGATCAGGCCCACGGGTGTCAGGTCTTTCAACTCCCAAGGCAGCTTGCTCATCAGGATCGGGTTGGCGACGTGGTAACCCGAGTACGACACCAGCAGCGTGTGGCCGTCTTTGGGAGCGCGTGCCACTTGCTGGTAGGCCAGGTTGCCGCTGGCGCCGCCCTTGTTTTCCACCACGATGGACTGGCCGATCAATCGGCCCAGTGGTTCAGCGATCAAGCGGGCTGAGGTGTCGACCAAGCCACCGGGTGGCACGGGCACGACCAGGTTAATGGGCTTGCTGGGGAAGGCTTGCGCCATCAGGGCCAGGGGGGCGCACAGGCTGGCCACGGCCAGCAGTTTGGAAAATTGACGGCGAGTGTTCATGTGTCTCTCTCTTGCTATGGTTTTTAAAAAAATCAGCGCATGCCAATCTTGGCATCGTTAAAAATGTTTTTGGCTTCGCGGGGCAGGCTGCGCCAGTACTGGTGTTGTGAGTCGACCGTGCCACCCAAGGCCACGGCTGCTTCCCAGCCCCAGCGCGGCTTAAACAAAAAGCTTCGGGCCAGCGCCACCAAATCCGCGTCGCCACGTTGCAGCACGGCTTCGGCTTGGGCGGGCTCGGTGATCAGGCCCACGGCGATGGTGGTCAGGGCCGATGCGTCTTTGACCGCTTTGGCCAAGTGCACTTGGTACTCTGGCCCCAAGGCAATTTTTTGCAAGGGTGAGACACCGCCCGAGGAGATGTGCACAAACTGCGCCCCGGCTTGTTTGAGCTGCGCCGACAAGGCGGCGGTTTCTTCGACTGTCCAGCCGCCGTCCACCCAGTCGGTACCCGAGATGCGCATGCCCAGCGTGCCGCCAAAGGCTTCGCGCACGGCTTTGAACACTTCCAGCGGAAAGCGGATGCGGTTTTAAAAACTGCCGCCATACGCGTCGGTGCGTTGGTTGGAAATGGGCGACAAAAACTGGTGCAGCAAATAGCCGTGTGCGGCGTGCAGCTCCACCGCCTCGATGCCCAGCTCATGGCTGCGCCGGGCGGTGTTCACAAAGTCGGCCTTGATTTGCGCGATGTCGGCCAAGCTGAGTTCGGTGGGCGCGGCTTCTTGCGGCAGGTGGGGCAGGGCGCTGGGGGCCACGGTCTGCCAGCCGCCGTTGTCGGGCGCGATCAGCATGCCGCCGTCCCAAGGCGCGGCGCTCGAAGCCTTGCGGCCTGCGTGGCTGATCTGGATGCACACGGGCATGGCGGGGGCCAGGCGGCGGGCGCAGTGCAGTTTGTCAGCCAGCGCCGCTTGTGTGGCGTCGTCCCACAGGCCCAGGCAGCCGGGGCTGATGCGGCCCACAGCGGACACGGCGGTGGCCTCGATGGTGAACAGGCCCGCGCCGCTGTTGAGCATGTTGGTCCAGTGCGTCAGGTGCCAGTCGGTGGCCTGGCCGTTGTCGGCCGAGTACTGGCACATGGGCGCGACCACAATGCGATTAGGCAAGGTGAGCGGGCCAGAGGGCGCGTCGAAGGTGAAGGGGGTGAAAAGCAGGCTCATGGGATCTCGGAATGGTGAAGGCCAAGGGTGGGCATGGTGCCCAAAAGGCCAAATTGATCGCGATCTTAGGCAAGGCTTGGGTCGTGCCTTATCCGCTGGGTGACAACAAGCACTGAGCCTGTGTGGGCATTTTTAAGCGAAAGTGTCCCAAAGAGACCATTCTGTGGGCAGTGGCGACACCAAACGCAGCACCTCTGCGCTCACTGGGTGGGGCAGCGTCAGGGTGTTTGCATGCAGCCACAGCCGCTGATACCCGATCAAATCAGCCACGGCCCGGTTGAGTGGCCCTTTGCCGTGCGTGGCGTCGCCCAAAATTGGGTGGGCGATGTGCTTCATGTGGCGGCGCAGTTGGTGGCGACGGCCTGTCAGGGGCTGCAGCGCCACTTCGGCGCAACGGGTGCTGGCAAAGCCTTGCTGAGCTTGGGAATGGGGCATGGGCAGCTCGAAGCGGCGCAAGGTGGCAAATCGGCTTTGGGCGGGCTGCACCTCCAGCCGCTCGGTGCGCATGTCGTCGGGCATGCGCTTTAAGGGGTGGTCGATCAAGCCTTCATCGGCGGGCCAGCCGCGCACCACGGCGCGGTAGGTTTTTTGCAGGCCATCGCCGCTTTCAAAAGCTTGGCCCAAGAGGCGGGCGGTGTCCGCGTTCAGCGCAAACAACAGCACGCCGCTGGTGCCTTTGTCCAAGCGGTGTGCGGGCCAGACCGGGCGGCCGAGTTGATCGCGCAGCATTTGCAAGGCAAAACGGGTTTCACCCGCATCCAAACCAGTGCGATGCACCAGCAGGCCCGGCGGCTTGGTCACGGCTGCCAGATAATCGTCAAGGTAAAGGATGTCGAGCATGTTGTTCTTATTGTCACCCGCCAAATCTCTGGATTACGAAACCCTCGCCGCAGGCGTGCCCCACACGCTGCCCCAGTTCGTGCCGCAATCGCAGGCCCTCATTGAGGTGCTGCGCCAAAAGTCGCCCCAGCAAATCGCCGAGTTGATGGACCTGTCGGACGCGCTGTCGGCCCTGAACGTGGCCCGCTACGAAGCCTGGAGCCCCAAATTCACCGCTCAAAACGCCAAGCAAGCCGTGCTGGCCTTCAATGGCGACGTGTACGAAGGCCTGGACGCCAAGACCCTGTCGGCCAAAGACTTGGAATGGGCACAAAACCATGTGGGCATTTTGAGCGGCCTTTATGGCGTGCTGCGCCCGCTGGACTGGATGCAACCCTACCGCCTGGAAATGGGCACCACGCTGCAGACCGACAAGGGCAGCAACCTGTACAAGTTTTGGGGGTCGCAAATCGCCGAGTACCTGAACGCGCAGCTGGCCAAAGACAAAACTCCGGTCATCGTCAACCTGGCCTCGCAAGAATATTTCAAGTCGGTGGACCGCAAAACCCTCAAGGCTCGCGTGATCGAATGCGTGTTCGAAGACTTCAAAGGCGGCAAATACAAAATCATCAGCTTCAACGCCAAACGGGCGCGTGGCCTGATGGCCCGCTACGCCATCCAAAACAAGATCACCCACCCCGAAGGCCTGCTGGGTTTTGACCTCG
>JAKFXJ010000116.1 GCA_021731425.1 Limnohabitans sp.
ATTTCGATGAAGCGCTGTTTCAGCGCGAATTGAACACCCTCTTTAGCCAGGGCCCGCGTTATGTGGGCCACCAGCTGGCCGTGCCCCACCCGGGCGACTATTACGCCCTGCCCCACGAGGCCGAAGGCCGCGCCTTGGTGCGCAACGCCCAAGGCGGTGTCGAGCTGGTCTCGAACGTCTGCCGCCACCGCCAGGCCGTGATGCTGAACGGCCGAGGCAACTTGCAAACCCAGCAAAAGGGCAGCGCAGGCGGCAACATCGTCTGCCCGCTGCACCGCTGGACCTATTCACCCAGCGGCCAGTTGCTGGGCGCACCCCACTTTGCGCACGACCCGTGCCTGAACCTGAACAACTACAAGTTGCAGGAATGGAATGGCCTACTCTTTGAAGACAACGGCCGCGACATCGCCGCCGATCTGGCGGGCATGGGACCGAGGGCGCAACTCAATTTCGACGGCTACGCGCTCGACCGCGTGGAGCTGCACGAGTGCAACTACAACTGGAAAACCTTCATTGAGGTCTATCTGGAGGATTACCACGTCGGCCCTTTCCACCCGGGGCTGGGCCAGTTCGTGACCTGCGACGACCTGAGCTGGGAGTTCAAGGAACACTATTCGGTGCAGACCGTGGGTGTGTCGGGCGGCTTTGGCAAGCCCGGCTCGGACACCTACAAAAAGTGGCACGAGGTGCTGCTCAAGTACCGCAATGGCCAATTGCCCGAACGCGGCGCCATCTGGCTGACGTACTACCCGCACATCATGGTCGAGTGGTACCCGCATGTGCTCACGGTGTCCACCCTGCACCCCATCAGCCCCAGCAAAACGCTGAACATGGTGGAGTTTTATTACCCCGAAGAGATCGTCGCCTTTGAGCGCGAGTTCGTCGAAGCCCAGCAAGCGGCTTACATGGAAACCTGCATCGAAGACGACGAAATTGCCGAGCGCATGGACGCAGGCCGCAAGGCCCTGCTCGCTCGTGGTGACAACGAGGTTGGCCCTTACCAAAGCCCCATGGAAGACGGCATGCAGCACTTCCACGAGTGGTACCGTCGCCAGATGAGCACCCTCTGAAGCGAAGACCCCGATGCAAGCCTCTTGGATGATCTTGGCATCCTTGTTCTTCTCGATGATGGGGGTTTGCATCAAATACGCATCGGCCCACTTCCACACCTTTGAACTGGTTTTTTTCCGGGGCCTGATCGGCGTGGTGTTCATGGCCACCCTGTGCCGGATGCAAGGTGTGCCTTTGCGCACGCCCATTCCCATGATGCATGTCTGGCGCTCGGTGGTGGGCGTGACTTCTCTGGCCGCCTGGTTTTACGCCATTGGCCATTTGCCCCTGGCCACGGCCATGACCCTCAACTACATGAGCGGCGTGTGGGTGGCGGTGTTTCTGGTCGGCGGCACGCTGGTCATGGGCAAGCTGCAAGACGCGACCCGTCAAGGCCCCATTGTGATGACGGTGATCGCGGGTTTTGGCGGGGTCATCTTGCTGCTGCGCCCCACCATCGAACAGGACCAGTTGTTTGCCGGCATCGTCGGACTGCTCTCGGGCCTGATCGCTGCATTGGCCTACATGCAGGTGGCGGCGCTGGGGCGCTTGAACGAACCCGAAGCCCGCACCGTGTTTTATTTTTCGGTGGGCACCACCGTGGTCGGGGCCGTGTTGATGTTGGTCACTGGCATGAGCCCATGGCTTTGGCCCAGCGTGTTGTGGTTGCTGCCCATTGGCGTGCTGGCCGCACTGGGGCAGTTATGCATGACCAACGCCTACAGCCGCGGCTCGACCTTGGTGGTGGCCAACCTGCAGTATTCGGGTATTGTGTTTGGTGCCTTGTTTGGCCTGTTCTTGTTTGGCGACCAGATCCCGCTCATGGGCTGGCTGGGCATGGCCCTGATCATGGCCAGCGGCATCGCCTCCACCATCTTGCGCAACCGAGCCCTGCCCCGCGCCCCCGCCGAAGACCATTGAACGGAGACCTTTGCCATGTACCCCTTGCTGATCACCGCCACCCAATTGCAAGCATTACAGACCCAGGGCACGCCCTGCGCCGTGCTGGACTGCAGCTTTGACCTGATGAAACCCGAGCTGGCCGATGGCTTTTTTGCCAGCGAACGCATCTCAGGCGCCTTGCCCGCCCACCTCGACAAAGACCTGAGCACACACCAGCCGGGCCAGGGTGTCAACGGTGGACGCCACCCCTTGCCGCAGCGCGAGCACGTGGCGCAGTGGCTGGGCAGTCTGGGCATTCACAACGACATGCAGATCGTGGTGTACGACCGCAACAAGGGCCACTACTGCGGCCGTTTGTGGTGGATGCTCAAGTGGCTGGGGCACGAGGCCGTGGCCGTGCTCGACGGTGGTTTGCAGGCTTGGAAAGACGCAGGCGGCGGCTTGGACGCGGGGCCTGTTGCGCCAACCGCACCCGCCCGTTTCGAGCTGAAAACGCCACTGCGCCAACTGGTGCTGACCGATGCGGTTTCGGCCGCCTTGGGCCAACCCGCTCAAACCGTGGTCGATGCCCGTGCCGGAGCCCGTTACCGGGGTGAGGTGGAGCCCCTTGACCCTGTAGCGGGTCACATTCCGGGCGCGTTGAACCGCCCTTTCACCGAGAACTTCACCGAAGACGGCCGATTCAAAACCCCCGAGCAGCTCAAGGCGGAATGGACCCAGGTGCTGGCCGGCCGGCCGGCCAGCAGCGTGGTGCACCACTGCGGCAGCGGCGTGACCGCTGTGCCCAATGTGATTGCAATGGAATTGGCCGGTTTCGGCCCGACCGCGCTTTATGCGGGCAGCTGGAGCGAGTGGTGCCGCACGCCCGGGCTGCCCTGCGCCAAAGGCTGAGCGCCTTCAAGTCAGTGCTGGTGCCCCCCCAGGGCACTCACCAACAAGACCATGCCGATGCCCAAGCCCAGCCACAAAATCTGGGCTGCGGTTTCTCGGGCTGACAGACGCTTTTGCAATTGGGGGATCAGGTCGGCCAAGGCCACATACACAAAGCTGCTGCTGGCCACGACCAGGAAATACGGCAGCCATTGGTGCAGGGCGTCGACCAGCACATAACCCACCGCGCCACCCAAAGCGGTGATGGCCCCGGCCATGGACACCTTGAGGATGGCCGCTTGGCGGCTGCTGCTGCCCCGGCGCAACACCGCCAGATCGCCCATGTGGTGGGGAATTTCGTGGGCCAGCACGGCCAGCGCGGCAATCACGCCCAAGCGCATGTCGGCGATGAAGGCCGATGCGATCAGGATGCCGTCGCCAAAACAATGCACGCTGTCGCCCGCCAACACGGCCCACTGACCGCGGGGTGACTCCTCGGCGGCATGGGCACTGTGCACATGTTCAGCGTGGTGCGCACCATGACCGTGCTCGTGCGGATGGTCATGCCCGTGGTCGTGCCCATGTCCGTGTCCGTGTTCATGTCCGTGGTGCCAAAGCTCGGCCTTGTCGAGCAAAAAGAAAAACAACAAACCCACGAGCAAAGTCATGAACAACTCGTGCGCCCCGGCCTCGCTCTCGAAGGCTTCGGGCAAGAGGTGCAAGAACGACGTTGCCATCAAGGCCCCGGCTGCCAGGCTGAGCATGTGCTGGGTATAGCGGCTCAAGATGCCAAAACTCAACCAAGCCGCCACCCAGACGCTGCCAATGCCCGCCACCAAAGTGCCCACCAAAATCGCCAATAAAGTCATCATGTTTCCCGGAGTGCTTGGCACCCCATCAAAAACCGCCCCGAAGGGCGGTTTCTGCGTTCAAAAAATCAGGCCACGCCGTTGCGTTTGAGCCAGGCCAGCAAACGCTGCCAGCCGTCTTCAGCGGGTCCCTTGCGGTAACTGCTGCGGTAATCGGCATGGAAAGCATGCGGAGCATCAGGATAAACCACAAACTCGCTGGCTTTGGCCGCAGCAGGCCCTTGGGCCAGTTCAGCTTTCATCTTATCAACCGTGTCAAGGGGGATGCCCGTATCGGCCGCGCCATACAAACCGAGCACCGGCGCCTTGAGTTGGCCTGCCAAAGCCAAGGGGTGCGCGGGCGTTTGCGCCGTGGTGTTGCCCACCAGACGGCCATACCAAGCCACACCCGCCTTGAGTTTGGGCTGGTGCGCCGCGTACAACCAAGTGATGCGCCCACCCCAGCAAAAACCGGTGATGGCCAACTTATCGGTGTTGCCACCGTTGGCCGCTGCCCAGGCCACACAGGCGTCCAGGTCACCCATGACCTGCGCGTCGGGCACTTTGGCGATGATCTCGGATTGCAGCTTGGCGAGTTCGCCGTACTCGTTGGGGTCACCCTGGCGCACAAACAATTCGGGGGCGATGGCCATGTAACCGGCCTGGGCCAATCGGCGAGCCACGTCGGCAATGTACTCGTGCACCCCAAAAATCTCGGAAATCACCAGCACCACCGGCAAACCGGTCTTGCCGGCTGGAGCGCAGCGGTAAGCGGGCATCTTGAACCCGTTCACATCGATGGTCACCTCGCCCGACACCAGACCCGTGGAAGGGGTTTTGATGGCCGTTTGCGCCATGATCGGCGCAGCAGCGGCGGCATAGCCCACGCCCAAAGCTGCTTGCAGGGCCAGGCGGCGGGTGGTCCCCGAGGATTCCACACAGCCACCCAAAAGGGCTTGGGCATCGTTGATCAGGTCGTTGTTCAAGGCAGGTCTCCGTCTGTGAAAAATAAGAGGGTGCTGATCTTGGCACAGTCACCGCAGGCTTGCACAAAGGCGGCGATTTAAACTGCCGCCATGACCGAAATCGCCCTGCCTGTCCTGTATTCATTTCGCCGTTGCCCCTATGCCATGCGGGCCCGGTTGGCACTGCATGTGAGCGGCTTGGCTTTCGAGCACCGCGAAGTGGTTTTAAAAAACAAACCGGCCCACATGCTGTCCCTCTCGCCCAAAGGCACGGTGCCGGTTTTGTGGCTGCGCAGCGCGGCAGGCGATCAGGTGCTGGAGCAAAGTGTGGACATCATGCTGTGGGCGCTGCGGCAAAACGATCCGCTGGACTGGCTGCCCAGCACAGAGGCTGCCACGTCCGATGCCATGGCCCTGATCGCGCACAACGATGGCCCCTTCAAACGGCAACTGGACCGCTACAAATACCCCAACCGATCGGGCTTGGCCAGCGGCACGGCAGACCGCGACGAGGCAGCGCTTTGGCTGCACACACTGGATGCGCGGCTTCGCGCACAACCATTTTTGGCAGGCGTGCAGTTCGGTCTGGCCGATGCCGCACTGGCTCCCTTTGTGCGCCAATACGCCCACACCGATCCGGCTTGGTTTGCGGCGCAGCCTTGGGGCCCCTTGGCCGCATGGCTGGCCGCGTTTGAGGGCTCTGCACTGTTTGAGGCCATCATGCAAAAGCATGTTCCTTGGAAGCCCGCTTGACGCTCAGTGCGCCTGCTCCCAATTCGGCCCAAAGCCCACTTCGGCCAGTAAAGGCACTTTCAAATCGGCCACCCCCGCCATGATGCGCGGCACCTCGGTGCGCACCCATTCGACTTCTGACTCGGGCACTTCAAAAACCAATTCGTCGTGCACCTGCATGATGACCTTGGTGGCCTTGCCTTGTTCGTCGAGCGCCTTTTGCACGGCGACCATGCTCAGCTTGATCAAATCCGCTGCTGTGCCTTGCATGGGGGCGTTGATGGCGGCACGCTCGGCCCCGGCGCGGCGCGGGCCGTTGGGGCTGTTGATCTCGGGCAGCATCAGGCGGCGGCCAAACACGGTCTCGACATAACCCAGCGCCTTGGCCTGCTCGCGGGTGGCGTCCATGTAGTGTTTGACGCCCGCAAAACGCTCAAAGTAACGGGTGATGTAGTTCTTGGCCGCCGTGTTGTCGATGCCCAAAGCCTTGGCCAGACCGAAGGCGCTCATGCCGTAGATCAGGCCGAAGTTGATGGTCTTGGCATAACGGCGCTGCTCACTGCTCACCGTGTCGGGCGTGGCGCCAAACACCTCGGCCGCAGTAGCCTTGTGCACGTCCAGCCCTTCATGAAAGGCCTTGAGCAAGGCCGCGTCATCGCTCAGGTGCGCCATGATACGCAGCTCGATCTGGCTGTAGTCGGCGCTGGCAATCACGCAGCCTGCGGGGGCCACAAAGGCCTCGCGCACCTTGCGGCCTTCGGCGGTGCGCACCGGGATGTTTTGCAAATTGGGCTCGTTGCTCGACAAGCGACCGGTGACGGCCACCGCTTGGGCGTAATTCGTGTGCACCCGGCCCGTGCGCGGCAAGGCCAGCTGCGCCAGCTTGTCGGTGTAAGTGCCTTTGAGCTTGGCCAGGCTGCGGTGCTCCAGGATGCGAGCGGGCAGCGGGTAATCTTCGGCCAGTTTTTCCAGCACCTCTTCGTCGGTGCTGCGGGCTCCGGTGGCGGTTTTCTTGATGACGGGCAGGCCCAACTTGTCAAAAAAGATCTCACCCAACTGCTTGGGGCTGGACAGGTTGAAGGGCTGCCCCGCGATTTCGTAAGCCTCGGTTTCAAGCTGCACGATGCGCTCGCCCAACGCCTGGCTTTGCGCGGCCAAAGTGGGCGCGTCGATCAGCACGCCGTTGCGTTCGATGCGGTAGAGCGATTCGCTGGTAGCGATCTCCAGCTCGTAGACGTACTTGAGCCCCGCATGCGCCTCGATTTGCGGCCACAAAGCCAGGTGCACGTCCAGGCACTGGTCAGAATCTTCACACGAATAGTGAGCCGCTTTGTCCACGTCCACCTGCGCAAACGGGATCTGGTGCGCACCCTTGCCGCACAGGTCTTCGTAGGTCACGCCCCGGCGACCCACATGGCGTTCGGCCAAACTGCTCAGGCCATGCGGCTTGTGCACTTCGAGCACATAGCTTTCCAGCATGGTGTCGTGCGCGTAGCCCTGCACCTCGATGCCGTGGTTGGCAAACACATGTCGGTCGTATTTGATGTTTTGGCCCAGCTTGTGGCGGGCCGGGTTTTCGAGCCAGGGCTTCAACTTGGCCAGTACATCGGCCAGTGGCAGTTGCTCGGGCGCACCCGGGCCGTTGTGGGCCAACGGAATGTAAGCCGCCTCGCCGGGCGTGACGCTCAGCGAGATGCCCACGATCTCGGCACGCATGGCATCCAGAGACGTGGTTTCGGTGTCTATCGCCGTGAGGGGTGATTGCTCGATGCGGGCGAGCCAAGTGTCGAACGCGGCCCAGTCCAGAACCGTGTCGTATTTCAAATCACCTTGCACGGCGCTGGCGGCGGTATCCAACACGGGCAGGGCCGGGGTCGGTGCAGCCTCGTCGCCACCAAACAAATCGCCCATGCCCGTGTCTTTGGGCTTAGCCGCTTTGGCTTTGGCCAAAGGCGCAGGCACGGCCCCACCCAGCGACTGCACCAGCCCCTTGAAGCCGTAGGTCTGGTAAAAATTCAGCAGCTTGTCTTTGTCCGGCTCGTGCAGGTGCAGGCTGGCCAGCGACGGCAAATCGGGCACCCAACCGGTCAAGTCGCAATCGGTTTTCATGGTCACGAGCGCTCGGCCCTTGGGCAGCCAGTCCACCGCTTGGCGCAGGTTCTCGCCCGCCACCCCCTTGATGTCGTGGGCGTTTTCCATGAGCTTGTCCAGCGAGCCGTATTCCATCAGCCACTTGGCCGCCGTCTTGGGGCCCACCTTGGCCACACCCGGCACGTTGTCCACCGTGTCTCCCACCAAGGTCTGGTAATCGATCATCAGCGACGGTGGCACGCCAAACTCGGCCGTGACGCCCGCCACGTCACGCACCTTGCCGTTCATCGTGTCGATGATGGTGATGTGCTCGTTCACCAGCTGGCTCAAGTCTTTGTCGCCGCTGGACACCGTCACGGTGATGCCCTGCTGCGCGGCCACATGGGCCAAGGTGGCGATCACGTCGTCGGCTTCCACCCCCGGCACGTCCAGCACCGTCCAGCCCATAAGGCGCACCAACTCGTGGATCGGCTCGATCTGCGAGCGCAAATCGTCGGGCATGGGGCTGCGGTTGGCTTTGTACTCAGGGTACAACTCGTCACGGAAAGTCGGGCCTTTGGCGTCAAACACGCAGGCCGCGTAAACAGTGGGCACGTCCTTGCGCAGCCGCTCCATCATGTTGATCATGCCGCGAATGGCTCCGGTGGCGGGGCTCGCCGGGTCGCCCGGCACCGGAGCCATTCGCGGCATGATCAACAT
>JAKFXJ010000405.1 GCA_021731425.1 Limnohabitans sp.
CGGCCCTTCGATGCGGGGCGTGAGGTGCGGGCCGGTCACGATGACCGCGATCTCGAGCAAACGTTCTTTTTCGGGGTCCAGACCCGTCATTTCACAATCGATCCAGACCAGGTTCTGGTCGGATTTGGGCAGCGCTTCGGATTCAGGGGCGGGGGTGTGGGTGTTCGCATCAGACATGCCAAGATTGTCGCCGATGCCATGAGCCCTTCGGCCGTGGGCTTGAATCGAGGCGCATCCCCGGGCTGGCAGGGTGCGGCTCCTACAATGGCGGCATGAATGTATCCCTGACCTTGACCCTGACGCTGGTAGTGGCCTTGCTGGCCCATGTGGCGCTCAAATTCTGGCTGAACGCCCGCCAGGTGCGGCATGTGGCCCGCCACCGCGATGCGGTCCCACAGGCTTACGCCGACACCATGGTCTTGGCCGACCACCAAAAAGCGGCCGATTACACCCTGGCCAAAGCCCGACTGTCGCAAATCGACATTGCCCTCGACGCGGTGGTGCTGATGGGCTGGACGCTGCTGGGCGGGCTCGATGCGCTCAACCAGGTGCTGCTGGACTGGATGGGCCCGGGCATGGCACAGCAAATCGCGCTGGTGCTGGGCTTCATGCTGGTGGGCTCACTCATCGGATTGCCCTTGTCGCTCATGCAAACCTTTGGCGTGGAGCAGCGCTTTGGCTTCAACAAGATCACGCCGGCCTTGTGGCTCGCCGACATGGCCAAAGGGCTGGTGCTGGGCTTGGTGCTGGGCCTGCCGCTTTTGTGGGTGGTGCTGTGGCTCATGCAAGCTGGTGGGCAATGGTGGTGGCTGTGGGCTTGGGGCGTGCTGGTGGTCTGGCAGTTGTTTTTGATGGCCATTGCGCCGAATGTGATCATGCCGCTGTTCAACAAATTCACGCCCCTCGAAGACGAATCGCTCAAGGCCCGCGTGCAGGTCCTGATGCAACGCGCAGGTTTTACCGCCAAAGGTTTTTTTGTGATGGACGGCAGCCGCCGATCGGCGCACTCCAATGCGTTTTTTACAGGCTTTGGCGCCAGCAAGCGGGTGGTTTTTTTTGACACCTTGCTCAAGCAACTGAGCCCGGCCGAAATGGAAGCGGTGCTGGCCCATGAGCTGGGCCACTTCAAGCACAAGCACATCGTCAAAATGATGGTGACCAGCTTTGCCATGACGCTGGCGGGCCTGGCGCTGCTGGGCTGGCTGGCGCAGCAAGTCTGGTTTTATACGGGCCTGGGCGTGATGCCCAATTTGTCAAGCAGCAACGATGCGCTGGCGCTGGTGTTGTTCATGTTGGTGACGCCTGTGTTCACCTTGTTTTTTGCGCCCCTGTCGTCTTGGCGCTCGCGCCAGCAGGAGTTTGAAGCCGATGCCTATGCCGTGTCACAAACGCCGGGCAAGGACTTGTCCTCGGCCTTGCTCAAGCTCTACCAAGACAACGCCTCGACCCTCACGCCCGATCCTTGGTATGTGAGGTTCTATTACTCGCACCCACCGGCCAGTGAGCGTTTACTGAGGATGAAAACCGCATGAGCGCCCCTGAAGTCAGGGCCCTCAAGCCTACCGAGGTGATCATGGCTTTGGCACAGGTTCCCGGCTGGGGACTGTCGGGCGATGGTGAACAGGTGTCGATCGAAAAAAGCTTTGACTTCGAGCAGCACGCACATGCTTTGCTCTTCGTCAACAGCGTGGGCTGGTTGTCTGAAAAACTCAACCACCACCCTGAACTGGTTCTGACCTACAAACGTTGTGTGGTGCGCTGGAACACACACGATGTGCGTGGCTTGAGCCGCTTGGACTTTGAGGCCGCGACCCAGACCGACGCCTTGTTACCGGCATGATGCGGCATGAATAAACCCAAAGCACGCCCGGCCTTGCCCCAGGTCCATGATCTAGAGCCGGGCTTGGTGGTTGCCACCTATGGTCGCCATTGTTTGGTCGAGACACCTGAGGGCCGCCGCCTGATTTGCCACCCCAGGGGCAAGAAAAACCAAGTGGTGGTGGGCGACCAGGTGCTGTGGCAAATAGCGGGCGACGAGGGCAGCATCGAAAAATTGCAAGACCGACGCAACCTGTTTTACCGGCAAGACGAAATCCGCACCAAATCCTTTGCCGCCAATTTGGACCGCGTGCTGATCTTGATCGCGGCCGACCCCGAGTATTCGGAAAGCCAGCTCTCACGCGCCTTGGTGGCGGCCGAGGCCGAGCGCATCACACCCATCATTGCGCTCAACAAAAGCGATCTGGCCCAGCCCTTTGCCCAAGCCTGGGAGCGCTTGGCCCCTTACCGCGCCATGGGCTACAGCGTCATGCCCATCAGCCTGAGCCCGCGCAGCCCGGTAGCCGACGATGGCGTGACTGCCTTGTGCAAACATTTACAGGGCCTGACCACCTTGGTGCTGGGGCCGTCGGGCAGTGGCAAAAGCACCTTGATCAACCGCTTGGTGCCCGATGCGCAGGTGGAAACGGGTGAGATTTCGCTGGCGCTTAACTCGGGCAAACACACCACCACCAGCACACGTTGGTACTGGGTGCCAGCACTTGATGCGTCAAATCAAAAGGGTGCTGAAAATGGTGCTGAAAAGGCCGCCGCACGCACGGCCTTGATCGATTCGCCCGGTTTTCAGGAGTTTGGCCTGCACCACATCGAGCCCACCCGCCTGGCCGACTGCATGCCCGATTTGCGCCAGCATTTGGGCGGCTGCAAGTTCTACAACTGCACGCATTTGCACGAGCCCGGTTGTGCGGTGTTGGCGCAGGTCGAAACCGCTGAGCACCCCGGCACCATCAGCGTACGCCGTCACCGCATTTACGCGCAGCTGTTTGAGGAACTGGGCCAGCAACGCTGGTGATGATGTGGGCCTGGTCAGCCCACCAGGTTGGCCATGGTCAGCAAAGCCAACAACAGCAGCCACATGATCACGGTGCGCCATACCAGGCCCACCACCTGGGCAAAGTGCGCCACGGCGGCCACACGACCTGGCGTGCTGCTGCTGTCTGGG
The DNA here is from genome assembly GCA_021731425.1 of Limnohabitans sp. GTDB lineage: Bacteria > Pseudomonadota > Gammaproteobacteria > Burkholderiales > Burkholderiaceae_C > Limnohabitans_A. The sequence continues at coordinate 3,002 of JAKFXJ010000405.1, forward strand.
GTCTCCGGCGTGGGCAAACCTTCTGCGGCGGGTTGCAAAGCAGCGCCACCCAAACGGATGTTGATGGCGCCTGAGGTGGCGGCCAGGATCACACCATCGTTGTCCTGAGGAAAGTTCTGTGCGTGGTGTCGCCACCCGTCCATGGCGTCTTCAAAACTGCCCACAATCGCAAAGCCCAAGGCTGTCATGCGCGAGGGCAGCCAGTCCAGGGCTTGCCAAGCCCGCGCCGAGACCGAGCGCAGCACTTCGCTGGGCAAAGAGCCATCGGCCGATGGCTCTTGCCAGTGCCGCTGCGCCAATTCGGTCAGGCGGTAAATCACCGCGCCCACCGGCCCCAAGCCGATGATGGACAGGGCGGCGTACCAAAAAAACACCCCAAACACATGGCGGTGCGCAGCAATCACCGAGTACTCGATCACATGCCGAACGATCTCGCTGCGCGGAATTTGCCCCACTTGCACCTGCTGCCACTGCGCCAGCAATTCGCGGGCTTTGTCTTCGTCGCCGTTTTCCAGGGCTTCACGGATACCGGTGAAGTGGTGGCTGAATTGTCGAAAACCCAAGGTGACATACAACAGGGCCACATTCCACAGCACAGCCACCCACCAGCCCAGAGTCCACTCGAACAACCAATGCAAGAGCATGGCCAGCAAGGCGGGGGAGAGGACGGCGATGCCCCAAGTCACCCAGGCTTGGGGGCGGGTGCCCGCGTCGAAGGTGCGCACCACCCAAGCCGTCCAGTGCTCGACGGAGACAAAGACCTGGTTGTGGGTCTTGAGGGGGCGGGCTTGCTCCAGCAAGAGGGCCAGCAAGATGGCAAAAAAACTCATGACGTTCTCATGGGGATGGCGAGGCCACCAGAAATTGGTAAAAATTGCGCAGCATACCGGCCGTGGCGCCCCAGATGAAATGCTCGACGGCCTGCACTTGGCCGTGGGACGTGGTGCGCTGCTCCTCGTAAGGCATGGAGAACCAATGCCTGCGAGCACCTTGCCAATCCACGGCGTGGCGGCGGTGGTTGGCCGGGTTCATCAAAAAAGCCAGGGGCACCTCAAACACATCGGCCACTTCGTCGGCATTGGGGCGCAGATCGAAATCAGGAGAAACCAAGCCGATCACCGGCGTGACCCAGAAGGCCGTGCCCGTGATGTAAACCGGCAACTCGCCAATGACCTCCACATGGCGGGCCGCCAAGCCCACCTCCTCCTCGGCCTCGCGCAAGGCGGTGGCGTGCAGGTTGGCGTCCTCGGGGTCCACCTTGCCGCCGGGAAACGCAATTTGCCCCGAATGGGTCTTCATGTGCGAGGCGCGGCGCGTCAGCAGCACCGTGGGCAGCGAAGCGTTCGGCCCGCGCATCACGATGGGCACCAGTACCGCCGCTTGGGCGGGGGTACGGTCGGATGTGAAGTTTTCCCGCACCACTTCAGGTTGCCACACAGGCGGATGGGCAAACCGGGCTTTCAGGGCCTCGGGCTGCAAACTCGCAGTCGGCACAGCGGGCATGTCGTGGTCGATTTGCCATACCGGGACTTGTCGCGGATCAAAGAGTGGATTTTTGGACACAGGCACCATTTATACCCGACAAGGCAGGGCACACGGCTGCAGGCCATGACTCGGCGCAGGTGCACACAGGGCGTGGCTGTAAAATACGACCGGTTGCCTGATGGCGCAACCTTACTGGTTTTACACAATATGGATACAGCTCATTTTATGAAACGCGACTATTTTTCTCACGACACCCGTTCCGAGCGCCGCTTTGGTGAACACCGAGGTGGCACCTGCATGGCCCTGATCGATGGCCGCTTCCTGATCTGGCTCGCGCAGCAAGGTGCCATGGGTGCCACGGGTGAATCGGTCAACCGCCAGGGTTTGCTCAGCTTGCTGTCTCAGGCCCTGTCACACGCTGCCCTCGATGTGGATTTGCGCCGTATCTACTGGTACAGCGACCGCTCGGATGGCCTGGTCATCGATGACCAGATCGTGCGCCTGGTGCAAGCGCACGATGCCGATGGCGGTGCGTCGCTGTTGCGCTCCCTGGGTCACGACCTCAAACAATTGGCCGAGCACCATGCCTGTGACCATGTGCTGGTGGCCAGCGACGACGAACGTTTCCTCGCCACCATTGACGAGGCCCAACTCAGCGGTGTGAGCGTGCATTTGCTGGCCGACGAGTCGGCCCGCAACATGCCACAAATGGTGCGCACCGATCCGGGCTGGGCCCGGTTGCTGGCCCAGGCTGACCGCCGTGTGGTGGTGAACTCACAAGCCTTGGCCGACATGCTGCAGGGCAAGCTTCCCACCGGCATGGGCCTGGCCGTCGAGGATGTGGAAGAGCTGCGCAAATCGATGCACGAGGTCATCAGCGCCTGGTGGGCCGACGAGCCCGAAGACCTGCGCGAGGACTTGCGCGACGCGCTGCAGATCAGCCGAGGCATTCCACAAGAAGTGGACCGCCAACTTTTGCTGCGCATGCGCCAGCGCCTGGCCCGCGCCTTGAGCCTGCCCGAGAAGAAAATGCTGCGCGAAATCCTGCGTCAGGTCGTGACGGAGCCTGCGGCCCCAGCAACGGTGGTGGAGGGCGGTTTGCCCCCCGATCTGGCCGACTGATCTGGCGACACAGGGCCTGCCTGGGCATGGCGCCAGGCAGGCCCCGTTGATGTCATCTCAATTTTGCAATTTGTTGCAAATAAAGATTATCAAAGTATTAAATGTGGCGAAATTGCTGATAAATTTCATTCATGCCATCCAGCATCCACTCACAGGAGCATGAAACCATGACCACAGCAGCCCGTTTGATACCTCTGAACACCCGTCACATCAGCGCCCCCGTGCACCAGGACCACTTCACCTTGGCCATGCACCAGGAAGCAGAAAATGCCTTGGCCATGGCGCTGCATTATTTGCGCTCAAGCGGCAGCAACGTGCCGGGTGCCACACGCAAAGCTGTGCAGGCCTTGGGTGCCTTGAATCGGCTCGAAATGTTGTCGGTGGGTTCGGGTGCACGAACCACTGGACGCGCGTAAAAAGCCCGCCTTCAAGCTTGGGCGTGGTATTGGGTCACGCGCTCGACTTCGTTTTTGGAGCCGAGCACCACGCTCACCCGCTCGTGCAGCTGGCTCGGCTGCATGTCCAAAATGCGCACTTTGCCATTGGTGGCCGCGCCCCCGGCTTGCTCGATCAACCAGCTCATGGGGTTGGCTTCGTACAGCAGGCGCAGTTTGCCGGCCTTGTGGGGCTCGCGCTTGTCCCAGGGGTACATGAACACACCGCCGCGCGTCAGGATGCGGTGCACATCGGCCACCATGGAGGCGATCCAGCGCATGTTGAAGTCCTTGCCGCGTGGGCCTTCCTTGCCCTGCAGGCATTCGTCGATGTAGCGGCGCACGGGCTCGTCCCAGTGGCGCATATTGCTCATGTTGATCGCGAATTCTTTGGTGTCGGCCGGCACCTGCACGTTTTCTTGGGTCAGCACAAATGAGCCCTGCTCGCGGTCGAGTGTTAACATGGCCACGCCATCGCCCACGGTGAGCACCAGCGTGGTTTGGGGGCCGTACACGCAATAACCGGCAGCCACCTGGTTTTTGCCGGGCTGCAAAAAGTCTTGCTCGGTCACACCTTGGCTGTCGTCCGCTTTTTTCAACACGCTGAAGATGGTGCCGATGCTGACGTTGACGTCGATGTTCGATGAACCGTCCAGTGGGTCAAACATGAGCAGGTATTCGCCTTGCGGATAGCGGTTGGGAACCAGGTAAATGCTGTCCATCTCCTCGCTGGCCATGGCCGCCAAGTGGCCGCCCCATTCGTTGGCTTCGAGCAGCACCTCGTTGGCGATGATGTCGAGTTTTTTCTGGACTTCGCCCTGTACGTTTTCGCTCTCGGCGCTGCCCAGCACACCCCCCAAAGCGCCTTTGTTCACGGCGTGGCTGATGCTTTTGCAGGCGCGGGCCACCACTTCGAGCAACAGGCGCAAATCGGCCGGGATGTGGCCTTTGTCGCGTTGCTGCTCTACCAGGTATCGAGAGAGGGAGATTTTGCTGCTCATGTTCATTCCTTGGGTTCGGGCATCGACGTTGGGTGCGGCAGATTAGGCCGCACTCAGCGCACGGCTGACGACTTCGCGCACGTCGTTCGACAAGTCTGCTTTGGCCGCCACACGCTCAATGGCCACAAGGGCCGCGCTGCGGTAAGGCTCGGCCAGTCGGCTCCAGCGGTCCATGGCGCGGGCCAAGCGGGCGGCCACTTGTGGGTTGATCGCGTCCAATGCCAGCACCTGCTCGCTCCAGTACACATAGCCTGCCGCGTCGGCGCGGTGGAAACCTGCCGGGTTGGCGCTGCAGTAGCTGAAGATCAGGCTGCGGGCCCGGTTGGGGTTGCGCAGGTTGAAGTCGGTGTGCTGCATGAGCTGGCGCACACGCGGCAACACATCGCCTGCACGGTCGGGCGCACCCGCTTGCAGGGCGAACCATTTGTCGATCACCAGCGCTTCGTGCTGGAACATTTTGTGGAACAAGGCCAAAGCGTCTTGCGCCAGGGCATGGCCACTGACGACCAGGGCCGACAAGGCGTTGAAGCGGTCGGTCATGTTGCCCGCGTCTTTGAACTGCTGGAAAACACGGCCGGGCGTGACCGCGTCACCGCTGTGCACAGCTGCCACACACAGCATGGTCATGGACAGTCCCGCCAGGGCCCTGCGACCGCTCGACTTGGTGTCGGGTGTGTAGGCGCCGTTGTGCTTGTGGGCATCCCAGGCCCATTGCCAGTCGGCTTGCAAGGCGGTGGCCAGTGTCAGGCGCATGCTCTCGCGCAGCGCATGCACGCGCTGCGGGTCCACCACGTCGAGCTGGTCGGCGATGTAGTTCTCCGACGGCAGCGTCAGCGCCAGGTCTTTGAACGCCGCGTCCAGTTCGGGGTGGCGCAGCACATTGCGCAAGGCCCCAATCAAGGCATCGGACAGCACGGGCTGGCCCGTCAGGTCCTTGTTTTGCTGGATGGCGTCGGTGGCGCTTTGCAGCATCAGGCGCTGGCCAGCTTCCCACTGGTTGAAAGGATCGCTGTCGTGGGCCAGCAAGATCAGCAGGTCGGCTGCGGACAAACCGTCCTCCAGCACCACGGGGGCGCTGAAACCGCGCAGCAAAG
>JAKFXJ010000140.1 GCA_021731425.1 Limnohabitans sp.
GCGGCACGCCCAGCGACGCCGGTGGACTTGGGTTGCTGGGCTGGTCGCGGGACGGCGGGGACCTTCGGGTGGCCCACTTCTTTGCCACCCACGCCTTGCATATCGTGCCGCTGGCTGCGCTGGTCTGCGCCAAGCTGTTCGGCCGCGACGCACGGGCTCCGGTGCACATCGCCGCTTTGGCTTACATCGGTTGGGTAGCGGCAACCTTCCTTCAGGCCTTGAGGGGTCAGCCTTTCCTTGCGGGGATATTCTTTTCCTGATTCACCGGTCTGCGCGCTGCGCTTTCAGACAGTCCAGGACGTTGTGACAAGACGCCGCGGACGGCAAGATATTCATAAATGAATGTCAGCTATAAGAAGAAAAGCAATTGCGTTTATAGACTGGTTTTTAGACACTAAGATTCTGAAAGTCCCGGTGAAGGGTACTTCATCTGGAAACCCTCCGCGGAGACAAAGATGGAAAGCAGAAATGAGATGAGCGCATCAGCGCACCTCTTCGAAAGCCGCGCTAGCGCCGCCACAAGCCGCCGTTCCTTCATCCGCCTAGTGGGCGGTGGAGCGGTGCTGGCCGCCACGGGCACGCTCGCCGGCTGCAGCGCCGAATTGCCAGAGGCCGCAGTCCAGCCCTGGCGCAGCGCCGATCGCGAGAGCGACATGCGGCGCTTCATGCTGGCCCATGCGCTGCTGGCGCCCAACCCGCACAATCTCCAGCCCTGGATCGCCGACCTGCGCGAAGCCGGGCGCATCCACCTCAACTGCGACAGCGAGCGGCTGCTGCCCGAGACTGACCCCTTCGGCCGCCAGATCCTGATTGGCTGTGGCGCGTTTCTTGAACTGGCGGTGATCGCCGCGGCCCAGCGCGGCGTGTCGGCCAAGGTCGAGCTCTTTCCCGACGGCGCACCCGCCGACCAGGCCTTGCCCAAGGGCAGCCGCGTGGCCACGTTGGTTCAGGGTGAGCCTGGCAGTGCAACGGCCGACCCCTTGTTTGCCCAGATCGTCCGACGGCACACGCGCAAGTCTTCCTATGCCAATGATCGTGCGCTGCCTGAGACGCTGCTGCGCAGCTGGGCAGACACAGCCACCCGATTCGGCCTGCGTAGCGGCGTTGCGAGCGGCGCGGCCGCGATGGACCCGATCCGCCGCATCACGCGCGAGGCCTACGAGATCGAGGCCACAACGGCGCGCACCTGGCTCGAGTCGGCCCGCGTGATGCGCATCGGGCCCGACGCCATCGCCGCCAACCCCGATGGCATCAGCCTGAACAGCCCAATGGTGCGGGCGCTGCACACGGCAGGTCTGTTTGACCCGATGGAGGTGCCCACCAAGGGCAGCAAGTCCCTTGAGAGGGTTATGGAGCGCTGGGCACCCTTTGAGACGGCCAGCGGTTTTTTTTGGGTGGCCAGCTCTGGGAATACGCGTCCGACGCATGTGGCTGCTGGTCGAGCCTATGTTCGTTCGCACTTGCTAGCCACAGCTGAGGGCATCGACATGCACCCGCTGTCCCAAGCCCTGCAGGAGTTCCCAGAGATGCGAGAACCTTATGAGGCGATACACAAGACCCTGGGTTTGACAGCATTGGGCGAGACTTTGCAAATGCTCTCGCGTGTGGGGTTTTCTGTTGAGCCGCGTGGTCCGAGCCCTCGCCGCCGGTTGGATTCCATGTTGCGCACTTGAGGGGAGAGTTGTTCTCTCAGGGGTCGCCGTGAAACGCGCTTTCCAAACAACGCCTGATCGTACTGGTTCGAATCCCCGACCCCACCAAAAAATGGGCCTGAAAACTGATCAAGTTAGTTGAACAATCTCTTCTGCTCCGCCAATAACAAACACTGAGGAATTCAATCACTCAGAGTTTTTTCTTGTGCTTCGACCCGCACTATGGCGATTGACCGATTCAGCGGTTCGAGAGCAGAAAAAGACCTGCAGACACTCGCGCAGACTTCACAGCAAAGTGAGCCAAATGCCCAGGGGCAAAAATACCATGCTGAACGCATGCCCCAACACGACTGCAGAAGCCACTTTTTGGGGCTCTACGTGGAACTTGTCTGCCAACATAAAGTTGAATACTGCCGGTGGCAAGCAGGCAAACAGTATCAATGCGCCGCGTTCAATGCTGGTCAATGGCAACAGATGCGTCAGCGCAAGTACGACAACCAGTCGGATGGCGAAAGTCAATACGGACACTTTCACACCGACACGCACATCGTGCAACTGACTGCTGGCCAGTCGCGAGCCCAGCGACAACAACATCATGGGAACCAACACATTGCCCACCATGGTCAATGCAGTTTGTATGGGTGTTGGAATAGCCCATTGCATGTGCGATACCCACAAGCCCAGCACAGTGGCCCCTATGAGCGGATTGGCATAGACCATACGCCATTCCACTCGGCCACTCATGACAACGGCCCCCAGGGTGAAATGCAAGATGTTCGAGATGACCAACAAAACAATGGAGAGCGGCAAGCTTTCGGGGCCGTAGGCCAGCGCAATGAGGGGAATGCCGATCGGCCCCACGTTGGTGAACATGACACAGGGCAAAAACGCCTTGGCTGACGCGCCAGAAAAGCGAACCAAGGGCCAAGCCAGTAACCCGCTCAAAATGATCAGTGCCACCGAAGCACAAGTGAAGATCGCGGCGGACAGTGGTTCGAAACTTTTGGATGCCAGGGAACTGAAAATCAGAACGGGCAATGCGAGGTCAACGATCAGTTGATTGGCACCACCTAAGTCTGGCTTGACGCGACGGCTGTACGCGAAGCCCAACCATGCAATCAAAAAAATGGGCAGCGTGATTTCGATGATTTTTTGAAACATGGCGGGCTGTGTTTTTTAGACTGCGCCTGTGTACTCGCCGCGTGCCGGGTAATCTTTTGCCACTGCAAAGTCAATGGCCCCCAGCAGATCCTGGAACTGGGGACGTGCAAAAGGCATGGTCTGTGTGGAGCCGTAGTAGAGGGTTCCGTCAGGGCGAACAATGAACACGCCAGGTTCGTTAAACAGAGCAGGCTCATCGATCCCAATCGAGGTCTGACCACGGGATGTGCTGATGTACAGCCCCCATTGGCGTGCGCTTTGCAGGTTGAGGTCGTAGCCCACACGCAGGTGTTGCGCCTTGATTTTGTCTGCCATCGCCTGGGCGCGTTCGGCGTTGTCGCTGCTGACAGCGACCACCTGAACGCCGCGTTTTTCAAACTCGGGCATCAGGCGCTCGAGTTCCACCAGGTATTTGGCGCAGATGGGGCAATGCAAGCCTCTGTAAAACACCACCAGTTCAAAAGTGGATGCGGGTGTGGCGCCCAGCACATACCGCCCACCCCCGACCAGAGGTGTGCGCAATGCGGGAACGGGATGGCGCGGGATCAAAGCATAGGTGCTCATGTGAAGTCCTTTCAAAATGGTGGCTGTCTTCGCAAAATCGATCAAACAGATGAAGTGTGTTGTATGATTTGCAATCAAAAATTCATAAAATTTTGCAATTCGTACAAATGAGTGACGCTAAATTAGATCGCCTGTCTGCCCTTCTGGAAGGCTTGGCACCTGTTGTGACACTCTCCTTGTCCACGCAAACGCGTTTGCAAGGTGCGCCACGCCCGGAAAACGACAGTGCTTTGCAGCTGTACTTTCTCACTTGTGGGCGTGCTGAACTGGAAGTCGAAGGCACTTCGCAGATCGTCGAGTCTCCTGCCCTGGTTGCGGTTCACGCCGCTCAATCCTTTGTGCTCCATCAATTCACGGACAGCCACCCCCATCGTCTGATTGACGCGCATGTGCAATTGACGGGCCCTGTGGCCACGCTTTTTCTGGGAGAGTTTGTACAGCCGCGGCTTGTCTCGCTGGCTGACGACGAGCCTGCCTTGCGTCTGGCCGTGGCCATGATCGAGTCGGAGTTGAACGCACCGCGTTGCGGACAACCCGCATTGCTCAACCGTGCCGGCGACATTCTGTTCATCGGGCTGTTGCGATACCTGGTGGCTCACCCAGTGGCGAAGGGTGGTGGTTTGTTCAATGGCCTGGCCGATCCCCGCATCGCCAGAGCCTTGGTGGCGATGCATCAGCGCCCGGCATTTGGCTGGAATCTGGAACTTCTGGCTGAGGAAGCAGGCATGTCACGAACGGCTTTTGCAACCAAGTTTCATGAAACGATGCGGCGTCCACCCGGCAAATATTTGTCTGCTATTCGGTTGGCGATGGCGCAACGTGCAGTCGATTTGGGGCAGGGTCTGAAAGAAGCGGCCAGGCTGGCTGGTTATGAAAACAGCTCGGCGCTGTCTCGTGCCTTGGCCAAGGCACGGCTGCTGTCGGCCTTGAATTGAGGGCGAGAAGTTCGCATATTCGACCCCATTCAAAGGCGCTGCAGCTTGAATTGAGCAGCTTGGTGCGATAATTTGATGAGATCTTTCAAAACAACCCCGCATGGGATTCCTTGCGGGGTTTTTTCTGACCGGCCTACGGGCAACGATAAGGCTTGCCGCAGCTTGGCTGCCGGGCATGGTTGGAATGAACAAGGAAAAAATGATGAAGACCAGGACCTGGATCGTGGCTGTTTTGGCCCTGCCTTTGCTGCAAGGCTGCACCGTGCTGGCCATTGCCGATGTCGCAGCGTCTACCGTGATTTATGGGGTCAAGACGGTGGTCAATGTGGTCGATGCCGTGACGCCGGACATCATCAACAAAGACAAAGAAAAAGACAAGAAGAAATGAGGCCCGCTTCAGGCCTTGCGGTGTTCGGCCAGATCGTTCCACACGTCTTGGCGTGTGATCAAGCCATCACGCACTTCCATGCGGTCGATGAAACGGATGCCTTCAAAAGTCTCGCCGTTGAGCCAGGTCCCCTGTAAGGTGCCGTGACAAAACACCACGGTGGCATCGCCTTGCCAACTCTCTTCGAACTGCGCGTAGTTCTTGCCGATGGTGCTGTAACGCTGTTGGGCCCAAGTGATCAATTCGGGCAAAGTCCGCATTTGCACGCCACCCGGAAAGCACATGACAAATTCCGGGTGCAAAAAGCTTTGAGCCAAGGGCATGTTCCGCTCTTGCATGGCCTGCAAAAAAGACTTCACCACCTCTGAGGCCACTGGGTGTGCTGCGCGGCCACCACTGAACACCTTGCCGTCTCGCCGGTAGGTGCTGACCTCGTTGATGAATACCGTGGTGCCTGCCTCGGGTGTGGCGATCACCGAGCGCACCGCGTTGGCCACGTGGTTGACCATGCGGTGCTGGGTGTCCGGGTCATAGCCCGGCAGCAAAGTGATCGAAACAACGGGCATGGCGCCGAATTAAATGCCCAGCCAGCCGTTGGTGCGGGCGAAGTGCAGCGCTTGGGTGCGGCTGTTGACGCCCAAGCGGCGGAACAGACGCCAGAAGTGAACCTTGACCGTGTGCTCGCTGATGTCGAGCTTTTCGGCGATGTCGCGGTTCGACAAACCCTGGTCCAACATCAGAATCAGTTGTTTTTGGCGTTTGGACAGTTTGGTGGGGCCTGCGGGTGTGGCTGCGTCTTCGATCGCGGCTTGCTCCTCGGTCACCAAGAGGCTGCGCAAAGCCGCGATGATTTGGGTGGGGCTGTTCGATTTTTCGATGAAAGCATCTGCACCGGCTTCGAGGCAACGCGTTTCGAATTCGCTGGCGCTGGAGCTGGTCACGACGGCCAAAGGAACGTCCGGAAACTTGGCTTGGAGCACCTGAACCCCCGACATGCCCAGCGTGTCAGGCAATTGCAGGTCGAGGCAAAACAACTCGGCTGGCCCGTTTTTTTCAACGGTGGCTTCCACCACATTCAACTTGTGGATGGGAATGATTTTCAGGCCTGGTTTCACCCGATGCAGCAACATGGTCAATGCATCACGCATCAAGGGGTGGTCGTCAATGACATAAACGGTCATATTTTAATCTCCGCACTAAACTGAAACATAAGGATATCAGTTTCTTGGGATTTTTGCCAGCTCTTTTGTTGAAAATAACAAAATCATTTGCGATTGGCATCGCTGTTGGCTTTTAAAAGAGACAAAACTTCTTTCAAGACTTTTTCAGCTTCTAAATTCAGCGCCAGAACGGGTTTGAGGGTGTCCAAGGCAGCCGGGCCATCGGTTTGTAACTGGGCAATGGCTTGCCCGGCCTCTTTGGGTGAGGCAAAACCGAGACTTTGAAGCAAAACCTGGCCTTTGGCATCCACCAACTTGAAATAAAACTGGCCGTCTTTTTCGCGGTATTGCTTGAAGCTGGGCAGGGAGGTTTTGGCTTCTTTGGCTGCAGGTGCTGTGTTGCCCGATGACAAGGCACGCAGGCCCACGGCGTGACGCAACTCGCGCATGAAGGGGGTGGCCAATTGGCGTGCTTTGTCGGCACCCGCCAGCAAAATCTTGTCCATTTCGGCGGGGTTGTCGATGAGGGCCTGGTAATGCTCGCGCATGGGCGCGATCTCGCGGTCGATGCGCTCGAACAGCATTTGTTTGGCGTCCCCCCAGCCGATGCCCTCGGCGTAGGCGCGGGCCATGGCGGCAGTTTCTTCGGCGCTGGCAAAGGCTTGGTAAATCTGGAACAGGGCCGAGCCTTCGGTGGTTTTGGGCTCGCCCGGTGCTTTGGAGTCGGTCACGATGGCCGCGATTTGTTTGCGCATTTGCGCGGCGGGGGCGAAGAGCGGGATGGTGTTGTCGTAGCTTTTGCTCATTTTGCGGCCGTCCAGACCGGGCAAGAGGGCCACGGATTCCTCAATCACGGCTTCGGGCAAAACAAAGTGCTCACCATACAAGTGGTTGAAGCTCGACGCCATGTCGCGGGCCATCTCGATGTGCTGGATCTGGTCGCGGCCTACGGGCACTTTGTGCGCCTTGAACATCAAGATGTCCGCGCCCATGAGCACGGGGTACATGAACAGGCCCGCCGTCACATCGCTGTCCGGGTCGTGGCCTGCGCCGTTGTTTTTGTCGACGGCCGCCTTGTAGGCATGGGCGCGGTTGAGCACGCCCTTCCCAGTCACGCAGGTCAGCAGCCAGGTGAGTTCGGGGATTTCAGGAATGTCGGACTGGCGGTAGAAGGTGACTATGTCCGGGTCCAGACCCGAGGCGATCCAGCTGGCCGCGATCTCGAGGGTGGAGCGCTGGATGCGGGCGGGCTCGTCGCACTTGATGAGCGCGTGGTAGTCGGCCAAAAAGTAAAAACCATCGGTGCTGGTGTCGCGGCTGGCTTGCACCGTGGGGCGGATGGCGCCCACGTAGTTGCCCAGGTGGGGCGTGCCGGTGGTGGTGATGCCGGTGAGAACGCGGGTTCGGGTTTGGGAGTTCATGGAAAAGGCAAACAAACAGGAAAAGATCAGCGTAAGAAATTCAGCGCAACAAAGTGGCCAGCGGGCTGAGGCTGAGCTTCAAAAAGTCAAAAGTCAGACCCATCAGGGGTTGCATCCACCAAGCACTGATCAGGCCCGTCAGCACCAAGCCCATGACAATGAAAAAGCCCCAGGGCTCCACACGCGACACCAGCACTGCCTGCCGCCAGGGCAGCAGACCCACCAAGATGCGCCCGCCGTCGAGCGGCGGTAGCGGGAAGAGGTTGAAGGCGAACATGACCACATTGGTCAGCATGCCGGCTTTGCACATTTCGAGGAAGAAGCGCTCGGTGACGCCGCTGCCAGCCAGCACGTAAAACAGCACGCCCCACAGCAAGGCTTGAACCAAATTGGAACCCGGCCCGGCCAGGGCGACCCAGACCATGTCGCGTTTGGGGTGGCGCAACCGGTCAAAGCGCACGGGCACGGGTTTGGCGTAACCGAACAAAAACGCCCCACTGGTGCTGAAGTAGAGCAGCAGCGGCAGCACGATGGTGCCCAGCAGGTCGATGTGCGGCAAAGGGTTGAGCGTGACGCGGCCCAGCATGGACGCGGTGTTGTCACCCAGGCGCAGCGCGGCATAGCCGTGGGCGGCCTCGTGCAGCGTGATCGCGAAGATCACTGGCAGGGCGTAAATCAAAACGGTTTGGATGAGGTCGGACATATTCAACACCCGATTGTCTCAGACCTGTCTGTGCGCTGGCTCAGGCAGGGGATTTGGTGCCAACACTCTGCCGCGAAAGGCTTGCGCCGCGTCTTTATTTAGACGTTCGCCAAGAGGGCCAGACCCAAAGGCCCGGCCTCAAACAATTACACT
>JAKFXJ010000277.1 GCA_021731425.1 Limnohabitans sp.
CGCTGACCCGGTTGCTCTCAGACGGTTTGTCTTTGGGTCTTTGCCAGCCTCAATCCTTGCGGAAATTGTCGTGGCAGGCCTTGCACGAGGCGGCTGCTGGACCAAATGCCGCCTTCAAGGCGTCAATGTTGCCCGCTTTGGCGGCGGTGTTCAGTTTCACGATTTCGGCTTGCATCTTGTCTGCGGCCTCTTTGTACTTGGCCGCTTCTTTCCAGATCTCTGGCTTGGCACGGGTGTCACCTTTGTCGGTGCCTTCACCAAACGCGGCCCATGGCAACTTGGCCAAGGTGGCAACCACATCGGCGTTGTCGGCTGCCGCTTTGGCATCGTAGGGTGCACGGCCATTGGCCATGGCACCGAGTCGGCCAAAATGCGCGGCCATCACGGTGAAACTGGCCTTGCGGTATTTGATGGCATCTTCAGGTTTGGCAAATTGCGCCTGTGCTGGCAGGCCCATCGCCAGCAACAACAATGCACTTGCGCAGCTCGTGGTGTATTTCATGTTTGACTCCCGTTGTGGTGAAAAGGCTAAAAAGATTTATCCTTGTTTCAGTTTCTCATAATTTCCTCTTTCCCGCATCCATGAAAGTGCACATGTTCACAGTTCGCATTTGGGATTTACCCACTCGTTTGTTTCACTGGGCCTTGGCCTTGTGTGTGATGGGCTTGGTCATCACGGGCAATGTTGGCGGCAACGCCATGGTCTGGCATTTCCGCTTAGGCTATGCCGTGCTCACCTTGTTGCTTTTCAGGCTGGCTTGGGGGTTTGCGGGTGGATACTGGTCCCGTTGGTCTAGTTTGCCCTTGCATCCACGGCATGTTCTGGCTTATCTGCGGTCGCGTGCCACCGACCGGACCCAAGCGGGCCACAACCCCCTGGGCTCTTGGTCCATTCTGGCCATGTTGTTTTTTTTAGTGTTTCAAGTGTCCACCGGTTTGATCAGTGACGATGAAATTGCCAATGCCGGTCCTTTGACGGCACTGGTCTCCGGCAGTTGGGTGTCATGGGCCTCGGCTTGGCACAAAAATTGGGGCAAACTTATCATCATTTTGCTGGTGCTGCTGCACTTGGTGGCCCTGCTTTGGCACCGTTTCAAGAAACATCCACCTTTGTTGCCCGCCATGCTACACGGCGACAAAAGCCTGCCCGAATCGGTTCCTGCCTCACACGACCAGCTGCGCCATCGGCTAGTGGCCTTGCTGGTTTTGGGCTTCGCGGCCTTGGTCGTTTATGGCTTGCTGTCACTGGGGGGCTGATATCGCCATTACACTGCTTGTCTGTGAAGGAAAAGTCCCTTGAAGCCATCGTCTGAATCACCCGTCATTGCGCTGCGCAGTCCTGCGCATGCGGCCGATTGGTTGGCCACTCGCACCATTTTTTCAGAGTACGCGGCCAGCCTGGCGGTGGATTTGTGTTTTCAGAATTTTGATCAAGAACTCGCCGACTTGCCCGGTGAGTACGCTGATCCCCGTGGTGCACTGCTTTTGGCTTGGGTGGACGGTGCCGTTGCTGGGTGCTGTGCTTTGCGACCCTTCGATGCCTGCGACTATGCCAATGCCGCTGAGATGAAGCGCTTGTATGTGCGCCCAGCCTACCGGGGTTTGGGTTTAGGGCGTTTGCTCACCGAAGGCATTCTGGATGCGGCTCGTGCGGCGGCCTATCACTGTGTTTTGCTCGACACCCTGGACGACATGGAGGCGGCTCGCGCTTTGTACGAAGATTTGGGTTTTGTCGAGATTCCGCCTTATTACCATAACCCCCATGCTGGGGCGCATTACCTCAAAGTGGACATCGTCTAACTGTTCTGCCGTTTCACATCAGCCTGACCATCACACACCAAAAAAAGGGGCCCTAGGCCCCTTTTTCAGCTTAACAAGGTTTAACCCTTGGCTTGAGCCAACAGTGTGGCCGCATCGCTGACTTCGAATTTGCCTGGGCCTTCCACGTTCAATGTGGCCACCTTGCCGTCTTTGACGAGCATCGAGTAGCGGTTGCTGCGCACACCCATACCGCGGGTTGTCAGGTCCAGGGTCAAGCCTGTGGCCTTGCTGAAATCACCACTGCCGTCGCCCAGCATGCGCACTTTTGCGCCGGTTTTCTGGTCACGTGCCCAAGCGCCCATCACAAATGCGTCGTTCACGCTGACGCACCAGATTTCGTCCACGCCAGCTGCCTTCAAGGCATCGTGGTTTTCCACGTAACCTGGGACGTGTTTGGCCGAGCAGGTGGGCGTGAATGCGCCAGGCAAGGCAAACAGGGCGATGGTCTTGCCCGCTGTGGCTTTGGCCACGTCCACTGGGTTGGGGCCAATGCTGCAACCATTGCCTTCCACTTCGACGTATTCCATCAGGGTGGCTGCGGGCAATGTGTCTCCGACTTTGATCATGTTGTGCTCCTTGTTGTGATGTGGCGATATTGCCGGGGTAAAAAAAAACGACCCACCATTGTGGGTCGTTTTTAAAAAGTTTGCAGCAGTTGGCCTGAAGGGCTTAAACGGCAGCAGCTTTCTGAACCAGGCGCGTAGCGACCCAGTTTTTGGTCTTCGAAATCGGACGGCTTTCCGTGATTTCGATGGTGTCGCCCAGATGGAACTCACCTGTTTCGTCGTGCGCGTGGTACTTGCTCGACTTGGCCACGATCTTGCCGTAGAGGGCGTGTTTCACACGACGCTCGACCAGCACGGTCACGGTCTTGGCGCGCTTGTCGCTGACCACCTTGCCAATCAAGGTGCGCTTGAGGGATGTTTTAGCTTCCGTCATGGTCACTCCTTACTTGGCGGCTTGCTTTTGGGCAAGGATGGTTTTGGCACGGGCGATGGCACGGCGAGTCTGGCTCAGCGTACCGGTATTGCCGAGTTGTTGTGTGGCTTTTTGCATACGAAGGCCAAAGTGGGCTTTTTGCAGCGCTTTGATTTCGTCTTTCACACCAGCAACGTCTTTTTGGCGCAATTCAGCAGCGTTCATTTCTTGTTTCTCCTGAATTATTGGCCAATCATGCGGGCCACAAAAGTGGTACGCAGGGGCAACTTGGCAGCGGCCAATTTGAAGGCTTCACGGGCCAACTCTTCAGGCACGCCTACGATTTCGTAGAGCACCTTACCGGGTTGGATTTCGGCCACGTAGTACTCGGGGTTACCTTTACCGTTACCCATACGCACTTCAGCAGGCTTGGTGGAAATCGGCTTGTCAGGGAACACACGAATCCAGATGCGGCCGCCACGCTTGACGTGACGGGAAATCGCACGACGTGCGGCTTCGATCTGGCGGGCCGTCAAACGGCCGCGATCTGTGGACTTCAGGCCGAAGTCACCGAACGCCACCGTGTTGCCACGGGTAGCGACGCCGGTGTTGCGGCCTTTCTGTTCCTTGCGGAACTTTCTGCGAGCAGGTTGCAGCATGTTGTTACTCCTTATTGACCGTCAGCTGCTGCAGCTGGCGCGGCGACTGTGCGTACGCGCTTAACGGCGGGTTTGGCATCACCACCCGCGCCGGCAGGCTTGTCGCTGCCGTCGGTGGGTGCTGTGTTGGTGCCAGCGGGGCGACGTGGGCCGCCACGGCGATCGCCTGCGGGGCGCTCACCTGGACGTGCATCACGGCGTGGACCACGCGGACGGCGCTCTTCTTCGGCACGAGGCTCAGCCAGAGCTGGTGCATCGTTGCGACCCAAAGTGTCGCCCTTATAGACCCAGACCTTGACGCCGATAACGCCGTAAGTGGTCTTGGCTTCAGAAGTTGCGTAGTCGATGTCCGCACGCAGAGTGTGCAATGGCACGCGGCCTTCGCGGTACCACTCGGTACGGGCAATCTCAATGCCGTTCAGACGACCAGCCGACATGATCTTGATGCCTTGGGCACCCAGGCGCATGGCGTTTTGCATGGCACGCTTCATGGCGCGGCGGAACATGATCCGCTTTTCGAGCTGCTGGGTGATGCTGTCAGCGATCAGTTGGGCATCGATTTCGGGCTTGCGCACTTCTTCGATGTTGACCGCAACAGGCACGCCCAAGCGAGCAGCGAGTTCTTTCTTGAGCAACTCGATGTCTTCGCCTTTTTTGCCGATTACCACACCCGGACGAGCCGAGAAGATGGTGATGCGGGCGCTCTTGGCTGGACGCTCGATCAGCACACGGGAAACCGCGGCGTTCTTGAGCTTGGCCTTGAGGTACTCACGCACCTTGATGTCTTCAGCCAGCATGCCGGCGAAGTCTTTGTTGCTGGCGTACCAACGGCTGGACCAGTTACGGCTGACGGCCAAACGGAAGCCGGTAGGATGGATTTTTTGTCCCATGTTTCTTCCCTGGCTTAGTTGCCAACCGTCACATACACATGGCATGTGGGCTTGCTGATGCGGTTGCCACGGCCTTTGGCGCGGGCGGTGAAACGCTTGAGCGTGGTGCCTTGTTCGACGTAGATGGTTTTCACCTTCAACTCGTCGATGTCGGCGCCGTCGTTGTGTTCAGCGTTGGCGATGGCGGACTCGAGAACCTTCTTGACGATGCCCGCAGCTTTTTTCTGCGTGAAGGTCAGGATGTTCAGAGCTTGATCCACTTTTTTACCGCGAATCAAATCGGCGACCAGGCGGCCTTTATCGACCGACAAACGGACGCCCCGGAGGACTGCACGTGTTTCCATGGTCTTTCCTTATTTCTTCTGGACTTTTTTGTCCGCAGGGTGACCCTTGAATGTCCGGGTCAATGCGAATTCGCCCAATTTGTGGCCAACCATCTGGTCGGTCACATAAACAGGAACGTGTTGCTTGCCGTTGTGAACAGCGATGGTCAGACCGATGAAATCGGGCAAAACCATGGAGCGACGCGACCATGTCTTGACGGGCTTTTTATCTTTGGTGGCAACGGCTTTTTCAACCTTGGCCAACAAGTGGTGGTCAACGAATGGACCCTTTTTGAGAGAGCGTGTCATTGTCTAACCCTTACTTCTTGCGACGCGACACGATCATGACCTGTGTGCGCTTGTTGTTACGGGTACGGTAGCCCTTGGTGAGGTTGCCCCACGGGTCTACTGCATGACGGCCTTCGCCGGTACGGCCTTCGCCACCACCGTGCGGGTGATCCACAGGGTTCATGGCCACGCCACGAACGGTTGGGCGGATACCCATCCAACGCTTGACACCGGCCTTGCCCAATTGGCGCAGGCTGTGCTCTTCGTTGGCGACTTCACCAATGGTTGCACGGCACTCGATGTGGATCTTGCGAACTTCACCGGAGCGCATACGCACCTGAGCGTAGATGCCTTCGCGAGCCAGCAATGTGGCCGAAGCACCTGCCGAGCGAGCGATCTGAGCACCAGCACCGGGCTTGAGCTCGATGCAGTGGATGGTCGAACCCACGGGGATGTTGCGGATAGGCAAGGTGTTGCCAGCGCGGATCGGGGCTTCTGCACCCGACATCAGAGTTGCACCGGCTTCAATGCCACGGGGGGCAATGATGTAACGGCGCTCGCCATCGGCATAGCACAGCAAAGCAATGTGCGCAGTACGGTTGGGGTCGTACTCGATGCGCTCGACTTTCGCCGGGATCGCGTCTTTGTTGCGCTTGAAGTCCACCACGCGGTAGTGGTGCTTGTGACCACCGCCTTTGTGGCGAGTTGTGATGTGACCGTTGTTGTTACGGCCCGACTTCTGGTGCTGGGGTTCCAGCAACGGAGCGTAGCCTTCACCTTTGTGCAGGTGGTCACGGGTGACCTTCACCACGCCACGACGGCCTGGGGATGTCGGTTTGATCTTGATGACAGCCATGATTACGCGGCCTCCCCGGACAGGTTCAGCTCTTGACCTGGTTGCAGCGTGACATAAGCCTTGCGAATGTTGTCGCGACGGCCAATGGTCTTGCCAAAACGCTTGGTCTTGCCCTTGGTATTCACCACAGACACGCCTTTGACCTCAACCTTGAACATCAATTCCACTGCGGCTTTGATTTCAGGCTTGGTAGCGTCCTGCAGCACTTTGAATGTCACAGCGTTGGATTTTTCTGCAACCATGGTGGCCTTTTCGGACACGATGGGCGCAACCAGCACGGACATCAGACGACCTTCGTCAAACTTCACGGCGCTCATGCAAACATCTCCTTGAGTTTGTCCATGGCACCTTTGGTCACGAGGACTTTCTTGAAGTTCACCAAAGACACGGGATCGGCGTAACGTGGCTCAACAATCAGGATGTTGATCAGGTTGCGCGATGCCAAGTACAGGTTTTCGTCGACTTCGTCAGCGATCACCAGCACGTTGTCGAGACTCATGGCCTTGAACTTGGCAGCGAGCTGCTTGGTTTTTGGGGTCTCAACCTTGAAGGAATCCACTACAGCCAGACGGCCTTCGCGGGCCAACTGGGAGAAGATCGAAGCCATACCAGCGCGGTACATCTTCTTGTTGATCTTCTGTGTGAAGTTTTCGTCGGGCATGTTCGGGAAAATCCGACCACCGCCACGCCACAAAGGCGAGGAAGTCATACCAGCACGAGCGCGACCCGTACCTTTCTGTTTGAAAGGCTTCTTGGTGGAGTGGTGAACTTGTTCACGGTCCTTTTGGGCGCGGGTGCCTTGACGGGCATTGGCCTGATAAGCCACCACGATCTGGTGAATCAGGGCTTCGTTGTATTCACGACCGAACACAGTCTCGGGCGCATCCACTTTGGAGGCGGCTTGACCTTGGTCGTTCAGGAGTTCGAGCTGCATCAGTTCGCTCCTTTAACTTTGATGGCGGGACGCACGGTCACGAAACCACCTTTGGAACCGGGAATGGCACCCTTGATCATCAACAGACCACGGGCTTCGTCAACGCGGATCACGGCGAGGTTCTGCGTGGTGCAAGTCACGTCACCGAGGTGGCCCGACATTTTCTTGCCAGGGAACACGCGGCCAGGATCTTGCGCCATCGAAATCGAACCAGGCACGTTGTGCGAACGGCTGTTACCGTGCGATGCGCGCTGCGATTTGAAGTTGTGACGCTTGATCGTGCCGGTGAAGCCTTTACCGATGGAAGTGCCTTGCACGTCCACTTTCTGGCCCACAGCAAACACAGCAGCCACGGGCACAGTGGCACCAGCGGCGTACTGGGCAGCCGTGTCGGCGGTCACGCGGAATTCTTGAATGATTTCACCGGCTTCAACACCGGCTTTGGCCAAGTGACCAGCGATAGGCTTGGTCACGCGCGATGCCTTACGGGCACCAAATGTCACTTGCAAAGCGACATAGCCATCGTTCTCTTGGGTTTTGACCTGGGATACGCGGTTGTTAGACACATCCAGCACTGTGACAGGAACGGAATCCCCATCATCAGTGAACAGACGCATCATGCCCACCTTGCGACCCAGCAACCCGAGGGAGTTGCTCAGACTCATTGTTTTCTCCAAAACTTTCACCGAGGCCACTTCAATTGGCAGCCCCGTTTGGTGTGTGAAAGACTGTTAATAAATCTCACCCCAAAAGAGGTGAGCCTGAAATTATAGCCCGACTCGCCATTTCTGGCAAATCGGGCCTTGTTTCAAGTTTTTGGATGGCTTTTAGGCCACCCCAAACCGCATTACTGCAGCTTGATTTCGACGTCCACGCCAGCAGGCAGATCGAGTTTCATCAGGGCGTCCACAGTTTTGTCTGTAGGGTCCACGATGTCCATCAAACGCTGGTGCGTACGGATTTCCAACTGGTCACGGCTGGTCTTGTTGACGTGCGGCGAGCGCAGGATGTCAAAACGCTTCATGCGTGTTGGCAAAGGCACGGGGCCCTTGACAATCGCGCCGGTGCGCTTCGCGGTATCAACGATCTCGGCAGCGGACTGGTCGATCAGTTTGTAGTCAAACGCCTTCAGGCGGATGCGGATTTTTTGCTTGGATGACATGTCAATTCCTTGTGGTGATTTTCTGCTTGCTGCAGTGCAATGGCCAGGCCACTGCACTGCCGCGCCACAAAAGAATTAAGCGATGATCTTGGCAACCACGCCAGCACCAACCGTGCGGCCGCCTTCGCGGATGGCGAAGCGCAAGCCTTCTTCCATCGCAATGGGGTTGATCAACTTCACAGTGATCGACACGTTGTCACCTGGCATCACCATCTCTTTGCCTTCTGGCAATTCGATCGCGCCGGTCACGTCAGTCGTACGGA
>JAKFXJ010000184.1 GCA_021731425.1 Limnohabitans sp.
CTGGTACACCGCCCAGGTGCCCGCACCCTCATCAGGCGTTGGGTGCGGGCACCTGGGCGGTGTACCAGTCGGCAATCTGCCCGCCGGTCATGAAGCACACTTGGGGTGACTTCATCAGCAAGTCCAGCATGCGCTCGAAGCTCGCAAATCGATGAGGCACACCAATCAGGTGCGGGTGCAGACCGATGGCCAGCACGCGCGGGTGTGTCGCCGCTTCGCGTTCAAACAAGGCCAGCGTGCGTGCCAGGCGTTCGTACATTTCGTCGCTGGTGTGTTTTTCGATGGCATAAACAATCGAGTCGTTGATTTCGAGGTTGTAGGGCAAGGCCAACAAAGGGCCGTTGCGTGTTTGCATCCAACTGGGCACATCGTCCACCACCCAGTCAAACACATAATCCACGCCCTGCTTTTTCAGCAACTCGGGGGTGTCGTGTGTTTCGCGCAAACCGGGGCTCAACCAGCCTCGGGGGCGATGGCCCGTGAAGCGCTCGATCATGTCCAAGCTGGTGGCGATCAGAGATTCTTCGGACTCGCCTTGGTTGTGGTTCAGGCTTTTTTGGTGCACTCCGTGGCCAATGAACTCCCAGCCCGCCTCGTGCATGGCTTGCGCGGCTTGAGGGTAAGCGGTGATGACCCCAGCATTGAAGCTGGTGGAGGCGGGCAGGCCTCGGTCCTGGATGGCCCGCAGAATGCGCGGCAGACCGGCCCGCATGCCGTAGTCGGCCCAGCTGAAGTTGGGCACATCGGGCACCGTCTCTTTGCCGTGCGGTGGCGTGATGATGGTGCGCGGCATGCTCGACTCGAATTGCCAGTGCTCCACGTTCACCACCAAATGCACCATGATGGCACCTTCAGGCGCGGCCTTCAGTGTGGGCCCATCGTTGGAGAAGCGGTAGGGAATGCGGGGGTTGGCCATGTCAGTGTCGAATGAGGTTGAGGATGTCGAGCTTGAGCGACGCAAAGGTTTCGCTGGCCGTGTCGGCCACGGTACGTGGACGCGCCAGCGGCACGGTGATCTTGGTCTGGATGCGGCCCGGGCGGGCCGACATCACGTAAATCGAGCTGGCCAAAAAGATCGCTTCGTCGATGTCGTGTGTGACAAAGATGATGGTGGGCTTGAGCTTTTGCCACACGGTGAGCAGCAGCTCCTGCATGGTCAATCGGGTTTGTGCATCGAGTGCACCAAAGGGCTCGTCCATCAGCAACACGCGCGAGCCCAGCGTCAGGATGCGGGCGATGCCCACACGCTGGCGCATGCCGCCGGACAGTTGAACGGGCAGATGGTTCTTGAAATCGCTCAGGCCCACGATCTTGATCATTTCATGGGCGCGGTCTTCGTACTCGCTGCGTGCCATGCCTTGCACCTTGGGGCCGAAGATCACGTTTTCCCAAACGGTGAGCCACGGGAACAAAGCGGCTTCCTGAAAGACCACACCTCGATCCGGGCCGGGTGCACGCACGCCTTGGCCATCGACCAAAAGCTGACCTTGGCTGGGTTGCTCGAATCCGGCGATCAGGTTGAGCAAAGTGGATTTGCCGCAGCCCGAAGGCCCGAGCAAAGCCACCAGCTCACCCGGAGCCACTTGCAAGTTGATGTCTTCCAGCGCCTTGACGGGTGTGGCACCCGGGTAGGTCTTGTAGAGCTTGTCGATGGAAATGTGGGACATAGTTGTTTCAATGGCTCTGCAGCATGCGCCAGACCAAAACCTTGCTTTCGATGAAAACGATCAGGCGATCACTTAAAAAACCCATGATGCCAATCGACACCATGTCGGCCAGAACGATGTCCATGCGCCCCACGTAATAGGCGTCCCACAGCACATAGCCCAACCCTGACTTGACCGCCACCATCTCGGACACGATCACGGCCGTCCACGAGATGCCCAAGCCTATGCGCAAGCCGGTGAAGATGGAGGGCATGGCTGCTGGCAGCACCACCCGGTAAAGCAGTTGCTTGCGGCTGGAGCCCATCATGAGCGCGGCCCGCACCAAGTTGCGCTCGACATCGCGTGCACCTTGTGTGGTGTTGACCACAATCGCATAAAAGCCACCCAGAAAAATCAGGAAAATGGCCCCCATGTCACGGATGCCGAACAGGGCAATTGAAAACGGCAACCAAGCGGTGATCGGGATCGGGCGCAGGCTCTGGATGAGCGGGTCAAACAGTTGCTGAACCAGACGGCTCCAACCAATCAGCAAGCCCAAGGGCACGCCAATCAAAGCGGCCAGAAAAAAGCCCTGCGCGACCCGCATCGAGGAGTACTGCACGTTGGACACCCAGGAGCCCAGGTACGGGTTCAGGCCCATGCCGGGCGACCCAAAAATCCAGCCGTGCCAGCCTTCCAGCACCAGCATGGGTGTGGGCAGAATGCCGGCCATGCCGGGTCGGCTGCCTGCCACCTGCCATATGACCAGAGCCAAGGCTGGCACCAACATGCCAAGCACTGTCCGACGAAGGGTATCGAGAGAAGCGTTTGCCATGTGGGTGCTGCCTGCTTACTTCTTGAGTTCAACTACCAAAGAGTCGTCGTACAGGGCTGCGGCTTCTTTGGTCACGTCTTTTTGCACAATGCCTTGCTTGAAGGCGGCTTCAGCCAAGCGCGAAACCTGGTCTTTGGTCAGGACGCCGCCGAGCTTGATGATCTTGGCCGATTCCTTGGTCACGTTCATTGGCAAGCCGGTGTACTTGGAATAAGCATCTGCAAACACATCCTTGTTCTTGCTCAGGGTTTCTTCGGCCTTG
The DNA here is from genome assembly GCA_021731425.1 of Limnohabitans sp. Lineage (GTDB taxonomy): Bacteria > Pseudomonadota > Gammaproteobacteria > Burkholderiales > Burkholderiaceae_C > Limnohabitans_A. The sequence continues at coordinate 2,744 of JAKFXJ010000184.1, forward strand.
AGGTAAGCCCACAGGAAGCGGCGCACCAGCTCCTTCTTTTGGGTCATGGCCTCGCCAGAGGCGGCCAACATGCCCAGCTCTGCGCCCACAGCGCGAGACTGGCTGTACTCGAGTTTTTGCGAGAAGTAAGCATCACCTTCGGCCACGGCCTGGGACTCAAAGGGCTCCCACAACACCATGGCGTCGATGTCGCCACGCTTCATGGCTTGCACAAAGGCTGTACCGCCACCTTGCACGTTCACGGGCGTGAACGAGTTGTAGGGGATGTTTTTCTCGATCAAGGTCATGGCCCACTGGAACCAGACCGCCGAGCCGGGGGCAATGGCAATTTTCTTGCCCTTGATGTCGCCCCAGTCGTCGATCTTGGCGCCTTTGCGCACCACCAGGTATTTGGGCGAGCTGCCCACACCGGTCAGGCCGACCAGATTTTTGCTACCTTGAGCGGCCACGATGGCCAGGTCACCCGCACCCACGGCCGACACGTCGACCGAGTTGGACAACAAAGCGGTGCGGGCATCGGCGTAGCGCACGAACTCGGCACGCTTGACCTCGATGTTCATTTTCTTGAGCTCTTCTTCGACCAAAAGCATGGGCGAGAGGTGACCCACTTTGACATAACCCACCGTGAGGGTGGCTTTGTCTTTGAGGGGGGCGGGCGCTGGGCCCAAGGCCAAAGCCATGCCGGTGGAGACCGACAGTGCAAAGCCGATGAGGGATGTCAAAAGTTTCATCTGAATACTCCTGGGTTGGTGGATCGATAGGGGGTTTACAGGCCGGTGAACTGAGGGGACCGTTTTTGTGCGAAAGCCAGCCGGCCTTCCGCATAGTCCTTGCTTTTGAAACAAGCGTCGATGGCGGTTTCCACTGACGTCATGTCTTCTTCATCTTCCGCCAGCGCTACTAAAGTTTTCTTGGCGGCCTGAATGGTCAAGGGCGCATTGGCGGCGATCTCATGGGCCAAGGCGGTGCAATGCACAAACACATCGTCAACCACAGCAAGGACCATGCCCATGGCCTGTGCGCTGGCCGCGTCGTACACGCGGGCGGTGTAAAAAGCCTCTGCCGTCGCTTGCGGTCCCAGGTTGTTCAAGATGCTCTTCATGTTTTCGATGTCATACCCCAAGCCCATTCGGGCTGCAGGCATGCGAAAACGCGAATGCGGTGCGGCATAACGAAGGTCGCAGCTCAAGGCCAGGCCCAGCCCGCCGCCATAACAAATGCCGCTGATGGCTGCGATCACCGGCACGCGGCAGCAAAAAATCGCTTTTTGCGTGCGCATGACCATGTCGTTGTAATGCGCGACCGAAGCGGCTGAGTTGCGCTGGGTCTCAAACTCGCTGATGTTGGCGCCCGAAACAAACGATTTCTCGCCAGCGCCGCGCAGCACACACACCCGCACCTCAGTGCGTCGGTCTATCTCTTCAAAGGCTTCCAGCAATGCCGTCCACATGCCCAAGCTCATGGCATTGTGTTTGGCCACGTCATCGATCGTGACCTGCGCCACATGGCCCTGCACGCTCAAATCGATGCGGCCTTCGCTCATACAACACCTCGGGCGTGAAAGCCTTCAATGTCTGTGACCGAAAAACCCAGATCGCCAAGTACCTCGTCGGTGTGCTCTCCCCAGCCGGGTGCCGGGGCCACCACCTTGGACGGTGTGCGGCTGAGCACCACCGGTTGGGTGATGAAATGCATGTCCTTGCCAAACTGTGTGGGCAGTGTGGTGGTCACCTGCAGGTGCTTGACTTGTTCGTCTTCAAACACCTGCGGTACGGTGTAAACCGGCCCGGCTGGCACACCCGCTTGGTTGAGCAGCGAGACCCACTGGTGCACGGTCTTTTTGGGAAACTCTTCGGCGATCAGTCGGTTCAAGCGCTCCCTGTTTTGGACGCGCAGCGGCTCCGTCACAAACTCTGGGTCTTGGTACCACTCTGGTTTTTGCAGCACTTCACAAAAGCGTTTCCAGTTGCCTTCGCCCGATGCGCCCAGGTTGAAGCAGCCATCGCTGGCCTCGAACAAGCCCATGGGCGAGCTGGTGGGGTGGTTGTTGCCCACCTGCACCGGCACGTCGTTGTCGTTCAGATAACGGGCCATCTGGAAATCCATCATGGCAATTTGCGAATGCAGCAAAGAGCTGTGCACCCACTGGCCTTGGCCTGACCTCTCGCGCTCGATCAAGGCCACCAGGATGCCGATGGCGCAGTACAGTCCGGCACTCAAGTCAGCCACCGCCAGGCCCGCCCGGATGGGGCCGTGTTCGGGCTCACCCGTCACGGTCATCAGCCCGCCCATGCCCTGAATGATCTGATCAAAACCTGGTCGCCAGGCATAGGGTCCATCCTGTCCAAAGCCGGAAATGCTGGCCAAGATGATGCGCGGGTTGATGGCCTTGAGCGACGCGTAATCCAGGCCCAGGCGGTCCTTTACATCGGGACGCCAGTTTTCCACCACCACATCGGCCTCGGCAATCATCCGCTTGAGGATGTCCATGGCCCCCTCTTTTTTGAGGTTCAGCGTCATCGAACGTTTGTTGCGGTTGATGTTCTGAAAATCGCCCCCCTTGCGGTTGGCCGCAAACATTGCTTCGTTCGGATCAACCCCCTGAGGCGGCTCGACGCGCACCACATCTGCACCAAAATCGGTCAGGATTCGCACGCAATTGGGTCCGGCACGCACGCGGGACAGGTCAATGACCTTGAAGCGTGAGAGAGCAGAGGAAGCTTGGATTTTTGGCATAAATGTGGTGTTGGGAGACTTTAAAAACAAAGTCAACTTCCATAAATATATTTATAGGCCATATCCGTGTGCAAAGCAATATGTCAAAATATCCGTGTTTGCCCTTAGAAGTACCCATGAAAGTCAGTGACCAAATCCGTTTGCACTTGGAAGAAGCCATTTCCAAGGGTGATTTGCTGCCTGGGGATGCCATCGACGAAAGTGCTTTGGCCGAGCGTTTTGGTGTCTCCAAAACACCGATTCGCGAGGCACTCATTCAATTACAGGCACAAGGCTGGGTCAGCAACATGCCACGGGGTGGCAGCACCGTGGCCAAAATGAACCTGCAGCAACTGCTCAGCCTTTGGGAGTTGTTGGCCGAATTGGAAGCCGTGGCGGTACGCCTGGCCTGCGAGCGCATGTCTGATGAAGACATGCAAAAGCTCTTTACATTGCACGAACAAAGCCGATTGGTGGCGGATGCCGAAGACTTGCAAGGCTGGCAAAAGTTGAACCTTCAGTACCATGAGCTCATTTACCAAGGCACACGCAACCCTTTTTTGCGACAAGAAGTCTTGCGCATCCGTTTTCGAACCGGCGTTTACCGCCGCCATGCCTTCGGGGCCTTGGGTCGCTTGCAGGCCTCATTCGAGCAACATGATCTGATTGTTCAGGCCCTGCGTTTGCGCGATGCCGATGCAGCGGTCTTCTCGATGCGCGACCACATGCGCCCCGGGCGTGATGCCAAAAGCTTGAACGACTTCATTCTGAACTTGCCGACCGATCTGCTGGCCACGGCCTGAAGTGCCTGGTGTGACTGTGTGTGTGGTTTGGTGGGTTTGGGGCGCCGCTTAAAATCCACCCATGACCTTCCTCGACATGCTGAGCGCCGCCGAGCGCCAAAACGGCTCCATGCTCTGCGTGGGCCTGGACCCCGAACCCACCAAGTTCCCAGCCGCTTACAAGGGCGACGCCAACAAAATCTACGACTTTTGTGCCCGCATCGTCGACGCCACGGCCGACCTGGTCAGCAGCTTCAAACCCCAAATTGCCTACTTTGCCGCACACCGCGCCGAAGGCCAGCTCGAACGCCTGATGGAGCACATGCGCCGTGTGGCCCCACATGTGCCGATCATTTTGGACGCCAAGCGTGGTGACATTGGCAGCACCGCCGAGCAATACGCCAAAGAAGCCTTTGAGCGTTATGGCGCCGATGCGGTGACCCTCTCGCCCTTCATGGGCTGGGACTCGGTGGCCCCGTACCTCAAGTACCACGGCAAAGGCGCCTTCTTGTTGTGCCGCACCTCCAACCCCGGCGGCGACGATTTGCAAAACCAGCGCTTGGCTTCGGTCGAAGGCCAACCCCGTTTGTACGAACACATCGCCCAATTGGCCCAAGGCCCTTGGAACCTGAACGGTCAACTGGGTCTGGTGGTCGGCGCGACTTACCCCACAGAGATCGAACGCGTGCGCGAACTCGCCCCCACCGTCCCCCTGCTGATCCCCGGTGTGGGCGCACAAGGCGGCGACGCGGTCGCCACCGTCAAGGCCGGTTGGCGTGCCAACGCCGAGGGCAGCAGCGCAGGCTCGATCATCGTCAACTCATCGCGTGCGGTGCTTTACGCATCGAGCGGTGACGACTTCGAGCAAGCCGCCCGCCAAGTGGCCCTGCAGACACGGGACACGCTGGAAGCGGCCAAGGCCTGATGCCCTGATGAACGCTGCCACTCAGCCAGCGCCGAGCGGCATGCCCTGGATGGCGCTGCTGTCCTTGTTGATGGCGGTTTTTCTCGGTTCGCTCGACCAATCGGTGGCCAACACGGCCTTGCCTGCCATCGGTGAGGCCTTGCAAAGCACACCGGCTGAATCGGTCTGGGTGGTGCATGCCTACCAGCTGGCGGTGGTGGCGGTGCTGCTGCCCTTGGCCGCTTTGGGTGACCGTTGGGGCCCACGAAAAGTGTTTTTGCTGGGCATCGTGCTCTTCAACCTGGCGGCACTGGCCAGTGCCAGCGCCACGCAGCTGGAGTGGCTGGCCTTTTTCCGCGCCATTCAGGGCGTGGGGGCGGCCGGGGTGATGAGCGTCAACCTGGCCTTGATCCAGCACATCTATCCTCCAGAAAAGCTGGGTCGCGGTGCGGGCATGAACGCCCTGATCGTGGGCCTCGGCTACAGCCTGGGGCCCACGGTGGCTTCGCTGTTGCTGGCCGTGTTGCCCTGGCCTTGGTTGTTTGGCTTGCAGGCGCCACTGGGCCTGGTCGGGCTCTTGTTGGCGTGGCGTTTCTTGCCCCGCTCCGTACCTGCCAAGACCACTGCGCCCTATGACAGTGTGCTGGCGCTGCTGGCGGCCGTTTGTTTTGCGTCGCTGGTGTTCACGCTCAGTGCTGTGGCGCAACAAAAAGGCTGGCTTGTGGTGCTGACTGCGCTGGGCCTCATGCTGGGCAGCGGCGGCTGGCTGTTGCTGCGCCAGCGCGGCCTGGCCGCACCTGTGCTGCCGGTGGATCTGATGCGGCGGCCCCTGTTCAGCCTGTCGGTGTTCACCTCGTTCAGCGCCTTCACGACACAGGGCCTCGCATTTGTGGCTTTGCCCTTCTTTTTTCAACAGCAACTGAATCGCCCGTTTGTGGAAACCGGAGTGCTCATGTCGGTCTGGGCC
>JAKFXJ010000348.1 GCA_021731425.1 Limnohabitans sp.
CACCCCTGCGAGCCACAGCATGACGGACATGCTGGCTTTGGCAAAGGAACTGGCCCAAGCGCCTTGATGGGCGCTGAGCCCTTGCTTCAAGCAGCGGGTGTGGACGACTCTGTCGCGCCCGGCGCTGCTGTGTTGGCATCGCCCTCATCACCCTCGCCCTCGGACCCGTCCTCGGGCAGCAGGCCCGATTTGCGGTCGGACTTGGCCTTGAGCTTGTCTTCTTTTTTGCGCTTCTTGGCCAGTTCTTTCTGGCGCTTTTCGAATCCGTAGTTGGGTGTGGCCAAGATGGCTCCTTTTATTTAAGCTGCCCAATGTAACAGCTTATTCAGGGCCTTATTCAGGACCCTCTTCCCACTCAACACTGCCCCGGTACGCATGCCAGCTGGCATACCCCAGCCACGGCCCGACCACAATGATGCCCAGCGCCCAAGGCCACAAGGCCACAAGCACCAACACGCTCAGCAGCAGGCCCCACAGCAGCATCACGCCTGGGTGCGAAAAAACCACCCGCATGCTGGTGATCACTGCCGAGATGGCATCGGTGTCGCGGTCCAAAATCATGGGAATCGACACCACCGACAGGCCATAAACCAGCGCGGCGAACACCCCACCAACTGCCAAGTAGACCATCAAGAATTCGAGGTTTTGTGGGTTGAACACCGCCTCGATCACCCCCGTGGTGGAGGGCATGCCGGTGTTGAAGAAGACCGCAAAAACCACCAAGGATGCCCTGCCCCACAGCAGCTCCAGCACCATCAGCACCAGCACCAACATGGCCATGCTCTTGATGTGCTGGTCCCAACACATCAAGGAACTGGACATCTCCGGCACTTCGCCCAGCTCGCGTTTGCGGCTGACCTCGTACAAGCCCATGGCCAAAAAAGGGCCGACCAGCAAACAGCCCGAAACCAATGACAAGGTGTACTCGGGCTTGTGTTTGAACACCAAGGCCAGCACCTGCGCCATGCCCCAAAAGCACAGGCCATAAAACAGGCCAATGCCCGGGTGCTGGCGCATGTCCTTCAGGCCCCGCGCCAACCAACGAAAAGGATCGGCAAAGCCCAAGGGGCGCATGTGCGAGCGCGGCCCCACGGGTGGGGGTGGCACATAAGGCGTGGCCATGGTGGGCAGGTCCGATTCTTGAACCGCTTCAAGAGACTTGGCTTCGGCGTTCATGGGTCGATTGATCTGAAAATACAAGGGTTTTCAGATTACCCCCACCGGTAGCCTTTGACCAGTCAGGAAACCCCCAACTTCGCGTGTCTTAGGGCACCAAAGTGACCACTCTGTCACTTTCGTGATCAGGCCATGGGCAAATGCGCCTGCACGGCTTGATGCAGGTCAAGAATCAAGTCTTTGGCCGACTCCAGACCGGTCGAAAAACGGACCAGGGTGCCGGGCTTCAAATGGCCGGGCCAAGCCTGGCGCATCGAAGCGATGTCGTAGGGCACCACCAGGCTCACCGGGCCACCCCAGCTGTAGCCGATCTTGAAGAGTTTCAGGCCATCACAAAACGCGTCCACCTGGGCTTGGTTGAAACGGGCATCGATCATGACGCTGAACAGGCCCGCCGCCAGGCCCGTGCCCGGCTCGCGATCACACAGGGCTTGCCAATGGGCGTGGCCGGGTGCACCTTCAAAGGCCGGGTGCATGAGTTGAGCGCATTGGGGCTGGGTTTGCCACCAAGAAGCCAATGCACGGGCGGTCTGGTCGTGCGCTGTATAACGCAGCCCAATGCTGGGCAGAGAACGCAGCACAGTTTCGGCGTCGTTGGCTGCCACACCCAGGCCCAAACGCATGTGGCAGAGTTTGATTTGGAGGTGCAAAGCCGCGTCCCGCGTGATGACGCTGCCCATCAGCACGTCACCGCCGCCGCTGGGGTATTTGGTGAGCGCATGGGCGCTGATGTCCACGGCCAAGCTGCCCTCCCCGCCCGCGCCATCGCCATCACCCAGCAAATCAAAAGGTTTGAAGGCCAGGCCCGCGCCCCAGGTGTTGTCCAAGGCACACAAGACACCCCGCGCACGGCAGCGGCGCACCATCTCGGGCAAATCAGGAAACTCCATGCTCACCGAGCCGGGCGCTTCGAGCCACACCATACGGGTGCTGGGTGTGATCTGGCGGGACAGGTCATCCGGGTCCATCGGGTCGTAAAAGCGGTGCGTGATGCCGAAGTGGCGCAACTCGCCATCGGCCAGCGCTTTGTTGGGACCGTAAGCGTTGTCCGGGATCAGGACTTCGTCGCCGGTTTTGAGCACCGCCAAAGCCACCAGGGCCAAAGCCGCCAAGCCGCTGGGCACCAGCACACATTGCAGGCCGCCCTCCAAGCTGCTCAAACGCTCTTCCAGCAAATAGGTGGTGGGGGTGCCGTGCAGGCCGTAGGTATAAGCAGACTTGTCTTTCCATTCACGCTGGCGCATGTCGGCCACGGTGGGGAAATAAACGGTCGAGGCCTTGAACACCCCCGGCTGAGGGGCCTCAAACCCGTCAGGCGCGGTGTAGGGGTGGTGGATCAGACCTGTGGTGCTGGGCGCGGAGAGCGTTTTTGGCGTGTCGTTTTGCATTCGGACATCCTAATGCAAACAGCCTCCGGAAGGAGGCTGTTACAGGTCAACTCAGGGAAAGTCCGAAGCGGATCAGACGCGCCACTTTTCCATCAACTTTTCGGGGCGCATGTTGTCATACGGCTCGAAGGGCTGGTGGATCCAGGGGTTGGTGGGCAGGTCCTCGATCGAATAATCGGGCTTGAAGGTGGACACGCCTTTGGTCCAGATCACGGCTGTGCGCAGCTCGGTCACAGGCTTGTAGTTGTTCTTGAGCTGGTCCACCACCGCACGCAAGGTGTGGCCAGTGTCAGCCAGGTCGTCCACCAAGAGCACTTTGCCAGCGATCTCGCCTTTGGGCGTGGTGATGTAACGGGCAATGTCCAAGTGACCTTGCACCGTACCGGCTTCTGCGCGGTAAGAACTGGTGGACATGCTGGCCAAAGGCTTGTCGAAGATGCGAGACAAGATGTCGCCTGGGCGCATGCCGCCACGAGCCAGGCAAAGGATGTTGTCAAATTCCCAGCCGGACTGGTGGATTTTGATCGCGAGTTTTTCGATCAGGTTGTGGTACTCGTCGTAGCTCACGTACAGGTGCTTGCCGTCTTCGGTCAACATGGGAGGAACTCCGTCAAAGGGTGGGTAAAAACTGGTCGGCTGACCGCTGTATCAGGCCGCAAAGGGGTTGTGCAACAAGATCGTGTGGTCACGGTCTGGGCTGGTGGACACCACATGCACAGGCACACCTGTGACTTCTGCGATGCGGTCTAGGTAATAACGGGCTGTGGCGGGCAGCTTATCCATGTCGGTCACGCCCACGGTGGTCTCGGTCCAGCCGGGAATCACTTCGTAAATCGGCTTGCAGCGGGCAATCTCATCCGCGCCCATGGGCAGGATGTCGATGGTTTCACCGTCCAACTCGTACCCGGTGCACAGCCACAATTCTTTGAGGCCATCGAGTACATCGAGCTTGGTGATGCACAAACCGGACAGACCGTTGACCTGTGCGCTGCGCTTGAGCAAAGCCGCATCGAACCAGCCGCAGCGGCGTGAACGGCCCGTGGTCACGCCTTTTTCGGCGCCTACGGTGGACATGTGGTAACCGGGCGTGCCGGGGGTTTCCCAATCAAGCTCGGTGGGGAATGGACCGCCACCTACACGGGTGCAATACGCCTTGGTGATGCCCAAGATGTAATGCAGCATGCCCGGGCCCACGCCAGCACCGGCAGCGGCATTGCCCGCCACGCAGTTGCTCGACGTCACAAACGGGTAAGTGCCGTGGTCCACGTCCAGCAAAGTGCCTTGTGCGCCTTCGAACAGCAAATTGGCACCGGCCTTGTGCGCGTCGTTCAACTCACGCGACACGTCAGCCACCATGGGCAGCAGCTCTTTGGCGTAAGCCATGGCTTCGTTGTAGGTGGTGTCAAAGTCCACGGGCGCAGCGCCCAAAATATTGACCAAAATTTCGTTGTGCAAAGCCAAGTTCTCGCGCAGCTTGGTGGCAAAACGCTCGGGGTATTTGAGGTCTTGCACGCGCAAGGCACGGCGAGCCACTTTGTCTTCGTAGGCAGGGCCAATGCCGCGGCCGGTGGTGCCAATTTTGGCGGTACCGGCTTTTTCTTTGGCGGCTTCGCGGCCCACATCCAAAGCGACGTGGTAGGGCAAGATCAGGGGGCAAGCCTCGCTCACGCGCAAGCGTGAACGCACCTCGACACCAGCTTTTTCAAGGCCTGCGATTTCTTCGAGCAATTTGGGCACCGACAAGACCACACCGTTACCGATGTAGCACTTGACGCCTGCACGCATGATGCCGCTGGGGATCAGGTGCAAAGCGGTTTTCACGCCATTGATCACCAAAGTGTGGCCTGCGTTGTGACCGCCCTGGAAACGCACCACGCCTTGGGCGCTTTCGGTCAACCAGTCGACCAGTTTGCCTTTGCCCTCGTCACCCCATTGGGTGCCCACGACGACCACATTACGGCCTTGCAACTTGTTCATGCTTGAAATGTTCTTTCTCAAAGAGCCTGTACCAACCACTGCCCTGCCGCTTCGATCAACTCACGGTCGCAATGGAATTCGTCCACTTCGCTTTCGTGGCCCGGCAAGACGCAAACCACGGTTTCGCCTCGGCTGCGCAGCGCAGCAATGGCCGCACGCAAGGAAGCCGACTGGCCCCAAGGGGCGCGAATGGCGGCACGCAAAGCCAAAGGCTGAACGGCTGCCACCAATTCTTTCAAATCGAGGCTGAAGCCCACGGCCGGACGGTCGCGGTCAATGCGGTGACCAAACACAGCGCCCACACCGTCGTAGCGTCCGCCACGGGCCAAGGCGTCGGATGCACCTTTGGCGTAAATGGCAAAGCGCATGCCGCTGTAATAAGCGTAACCACGCGAATCACCCAGGTCGAAACTCACGGCCACACCCGGAATCTGCTCGGCCAACCAACGCAGTTGGGCCAAAGCTTGGGTGATTTCGGGGTGATCGGGCAAACGCGCTGCAGCTCGGTCCAGGACGCTGATGTCACCATACAAATCGACCAAGGCCAAGAGCCCATCACGTACTGCAGGCTGAAGACCAGCGCTCAATCGGGCCAGGGCAGAAGCGTCTTTGGTCGCCAAGGCCGCATGGATGTCGTGGCGCTGCGCTTCGCTCAGAGCTTGGCCTTGCAGCAAGCGGTTCACGATGCGGGCATCGGCCAGGTCTACCTGCAGCCCCGTGGCGCGGCCCGCGGCCAGGCAGTCGAGGGCCAGTTGCAGGATTTCCAGATCGGCTTCGGGGCCAGCATGGCCATAAATTTCGGCGCCCAGTTGCAGCGGCTCACGGGTGGCGTGGGGGCGTGCGGGGCGGGTGTGCAGCACCGGGCCGCAGTAGCAAAGACGGGTCAAGGCCGTGCGGCCCAGCAAGTGGGCGTCGATGCGTGCCACCTGAGGGGTGGTGTCGGCACGCAAGCCCAAGGTGCGGCCCGAAAGTTGGTCCACCAATTTGAAGGTTTGCAAATCCAAGGCTTCACCCGTGCCGGTAAGCAGGGATTCCAAATGCTCCAGCAGCGGCGGCATCACCAGCTCGTAGCCATAGCCACGGGCGGTGTCCAGCAATTCGCGGCGGAGTTCTTCGATGTGGCGAGCCTCAGAAGGCAAGACATCGGCAACGTGATCCGGGAGGACCCAAGCAGACATGAGGGGATGGGGGGATACGGTTAAAAACGAGATTTTACCGGGTTGAAAGGTGCATTTCCGGCAAAGAGATTGGCAAATTGTCCAAATCCAGTGGCTCGGCGAAAACGAAGCCTGGGTGGACTGGCGTTTGAGGTCCAGGCCTCAGGCCAAAAACCAGACCACCACCAAGCCAATCACCACCATGAGCATGCCGAAAAACCGGATCTGCCCTTCCTGGAGTTGGAGCATTTGCTCGAACAGGCCGCGCCATCGGCGCGGCGAAATCATGGGCAACAAGCCCTCCAGGATGAGCATCAGGCCCAGAGCCGTCAGGAGGGAATCGAGCAAGATTTACTTCCGGGCGGGTGCACCGCTCGGCGTGCCGCGCATGCCTTTGAAGAACTCAGAACTGCCGGGGTCCAGCACCATCACGTCACCCTTGCTGTTAAAGCTGGATTTGTAGGCCTCTAAGCTGCGGTAGAACTGCGCAAATTGCGGGTCACGACCAAAAGATTCGGCATACAAACGGGCCGCTTGGGCATCGCCCTCACCCTTGATCTTCTGGGCATCACGGTAGGCGTTGGCAATCGTCACCTCGCGCTGGCGGTCGGCGTCAGCGCGAATTTTTTCGCCCTCGGCACCACCGGTAGAACGCAGCTCGTTGGCCACCCGCTTGCGCTCGGCTTCCATACGGCGGTAAACCGACTCGGTGATGGTGTCCACGTAGTCAGCACGGGTGATGCGCACATCCACCACGTCCACACCCCAAGGCTTGGCGCCCTTGACCACCACCAACACGGCGGCTTTGACATCGTCCATCAGCTCTTCGCGTTTGAGGGACAGCAACTCCTTAACGGTGCGCTTGTTGATCTCTTCCTGGAAAGCATTTCGAACAACGCGGTTGAGCTGGTTGGTGCCAGCCTTCTCGTCCAGGCCCACGTTGCGGATGTAGGCCTGTGGGTCGGTGATGCGCCAGCGCACATACCAGTCGATCACCACACGCTGCTTTTCAGCCGTGAGCATGGGCTCGTTGTCGGGGCTGTCCAGCGTCAGCAAGCGCTTGTCAATGTAATTGACGTTTTGCAGAGGGGGCGGCAACTTGAAATGCAAGCCCGGCTCGGTGATCACTTCCTTGATCTGACCCAAAGCGTAGACCACACCAAATTGGCGCTGGTCCACCACGAACAATGTAGAGCTGAGCAGTGCGAACACCACCAGCAAACTCGAAATCCACAATCCGATGCGATTCATTGTTTTGTTCCTTATCGTGGATCGCGGCTACGCGAACGCTCGAGCTCTCGGGAGCGAGGGGTATCCACCGTGCCATTGCCGGCCGCATTGGCGGGTGTTGCGGGCACATCCAGGGCGGGTGGCGTCACTTGTGAAACCTGCTGCATGATTTTGTCGAGCGGCAAATACAAGAGGTTTGAGCCTTGCTTGCTGTCCACCAGTACCTTGGTCACGTTGCTGTAGATCTGCTGCATGGTGTCGGTGTACATGCGGTCGCGCATGACCTGAGGTGCCTTCTGGTACTCGGGCAAGATGCTCTTGAAGCGCTGCGCATCACCTTCGGCTTGCGCCACGATGCGTTCACGGTAAGCGTCGGCCTCTTCCTTCAAGCGCGAGGCAGCACCCACGGCGCGTGGCACCACGTCATTGGCGTAGGCTTGAGCTTCGTTTTTGGCGCGTTCACGCTCTTGTCCGGCTTTGAGCACATCGTCAAAAGCGGCTTGCACCTGCTCGGGCGGACGGACTCCGCCTTGCTGCAAGTTGATGCCCACCACCTCAATGCCCACCTTGTAGCGGTCGAGGATGGTCTGCATTTTTTCACGAACGCGGGGTGCAATCTGATCGCGCTCTTCGGCCAAGGCCGAGTCCATCTTCATCTTGCCGACCACCTCACGCACAGCGGTCTCCGCGGACTGAACCACAGCTTCCGTGGGGTTGCGGCTCTCGAACAAATAAGCGCGTGCATCGTTCAAGCGGTACTGCACAGCGAACTTGATTTCAACGATGTTCTCGTCCTCGGTCAGCATCGCCGACTCGCGCAGGCCGGTGGCCTTGATGATGGTGTCGCGGCCAATGTCGACCGAACGGATCTGTGTCACAAACACCAGTTCGTGGCGCTGTACGGGGTAAGGCATGCGCCAGTTGAAACCCGCACCCACTGTGGAGTGGTATTTGCCGAACTGGGTGATGACGGCCTGCTGACCTTCTTGCACGATGAAGAAGCCCGTGGCCAACCAGACGAGCACGGCACCGCCCAAAATGACACCAATACCCAGGTTCTTGATGAAGGACGGGATTTCAGGGCCGCCCGAACCACCGCCGGAGCCGCCAGCGCCTTGAGGACGCTGCGGGCCGCCTTTGCCGCCAAAAATCTTACCCAGCTTGCGGTTGAAGTCACGCC
>JAKFXJ010000315.1 GCA_021731425.1 Limnohabitans sp.
GCGCACCTGGACATGCCCAAGAACATCGAGGGCTATTACCAAGAAACGGGCCGCGCCGGGCGCGACGGCTTGGCGTCGGATGCGTGGATGGCCTACGGCCTGCAAGACGTGGTGAACCAGCGCCGCATGATCGACGAGAGCCCGGCGGGCGAAGAATTCAAGCAGGTCATGCGTGGCAAGCTCGACGCGCTGCTGGCCCTGGCCGAAGCCACCGACTGCCGCCGTGTGCGGCTGCTGAGTTACTTCGGCGAAAGCTACAGCAGCCAAAAGGACAGCGCACAAGGCGTTTACATGCCCTTTTGTGTCAACTGCGACAACTGCCTGAACCCGCCCGAAGTGTGGGACGGCACCGATGCGGCGCGCAAGCTGCTGTCCACCGTTTACCGCACGCAGCAAAGCAGTGGGAACAGCTTTGGGGCGAGCCACACCATGGACATCGTGCGCGGCAAAAAAACCGAGAAAGTGGCGCAACGCGGCCACGAGAGCATCAGCACCTTTGGACTGGGCGCGGAATACAGCGAACAACAACTGCGCGCCGTGATGCGCCAGTTGATCGCGATTGGCGCTTTGCATGTGCACACCGAAGACGGTTTCAGCACCTTGCACCTGACCGAGGCCTCACGCGCCGTGCTCAAAGGCGATGTGCCCGTGCAATTGCGAGAGAGCACCAGCCAACGCAGCGACAAAAAGAGCCGCACCCGCAGCGGCCCCGCGCCTGCTGCAGCCAACCTGGGGCCCGATGCGATGGTGCGCTTCATCAACCTCAAGGCCTGGCGAGCCGAAGTGGCCAAAGAGCACAACCTGCCCGCGTATGTGATCTTCCACGACGCCACCTTGGCCGCCATTGCCGAAGCCGCACCGCAAAGCCTGGCGCAGCTGCAAGGCATCAGCGGCTTGGGCGTGAAGAAACTCGAGGCCTATGGCGAGCAGGTGCTGCGGGTGTGCAACGGGGCCGACTGATCAGGCTTCCAGCTGAATCGCACCACGCCGAATTTGGTCGCGCTCCAGGCTTTCAAACAGCGCCTTGAAGTTGCCTTCACCAAAGCCTTCGTCGGCCTTGCGCTGGATGAATTCAAAGAAGACTGGGCCCAGCAGGGTTTGACTGAAGATTTGCAGCAGCAAACGCTTTTCGCCGTTGGCGGTTGATCCGTCCATCAAGATGCCACGCGCTTGTAATTCGGGCACCGGCTCGCCGTGGCCCGGCAGGCGCTCTTCGAGCATCTCGTAATAAATGTCGTTGGGTGCGGTCATGAGCGGAATGCCCGCCATCTGCAGCGCGTCCACGCTTTTCAAGAGGTCGTCGGTGAGCAGGGCAATGTGCTGGATGCCCTCGCCGTTGAACTGCATCAAGAACTCTTCGATCTGGCCCCCGGTCTTGCCCGACTCTTCGTTCAGCGGGATACGGATCATGCCGTCGGGCGCCATCATGGCTTGGCTGGTGAGGCCCGTGTATTCCCCCTTGATGTCGAAGTAACGGATTTCCTGGAAGTTGAAGAGCTTCTCGTAAAAACCACTCCAGTAGGCCATGCGCCCTTTGTAGACGTTGTGTGTCATGTGGTCGATGAGCTTGAGGCCGTGGCCGGGCGGGTGGCGGTCTACGCCCTCGATGAATTCGAAGTCGATGTCGTAGATGCTTTTGCCGTCTTCAAAGCGGTCGATCAAATACAAAGGTGCGCCGCCAATGCCCTTGATGGCGGGCAAGCGCAACTCCATGGGGCCCGTGGGCACGTCCACAGGCTGCGCCCCAAGTTCCAGCGCCCGTGCATAAGCTTTGTGCGAATCTTTCACGCGAAACGCCAAGGCGCAAGCACAAGGGCCATGCTCGGATGCGAAGTAACCCGCCAAGCTTTTGGGCTCGCGGTTGACGATGAAATTGATGTCGCCCTGGCGGAAGAGCACCACGTCTTTGGAGCGGTGCTTCGCCACCAAAGTGAACCCCATTTTCTCGAACAAGGGCTCCAGCGTGTTGGGAACAGGCGAGGCAAACTCGACGAACTCGAAGCCACACAAACCCATAGGGTTGTCAAACAAATCGGCCATGAAAATCTCCAGTGAACAGCAGGGCCGCGCTGCATGGTGAGCGCAGCCCGAATTGAAATCGGACAAACAAAAAAAGAGGGAGGTTAGAGAGCCTGCGGCGGCGCGCAAGGCTTACCCCGCGTGCTGCGCGCGAGGTGGATGCCGAAAATCAAAACCTGGATGGCCATAGGGCAGATGGTCGTCGCCGGACCGTCAAATGTCAAGCGACGCCACCACCCGGCATTTCAGGCCACAGCACGGCTGGCCCGCAAACGCTCAATGTCGAGGGGGCTCAGGCCCAAGCTGTTCAACAACGCGTCGGTGTTCTCACCTTGCCGCGGTGGTTGGTGGCGGACCCCCAAACGTTGGCCGCCCATGGTGAAGGGCAGTAAGGCCGCGGGGGCACTTTGCCCGGCTTTTGGGCCGTCAGTGAGGCGCACATCGGCCAAGCCACCGGTGGCCTGAAGGTGCGGATCGTCAAACAGCTCTTCGGGCTTGACGATGGGTGCAAAAGGCAAACCCGCTTTTTCAAAAATGACGCTCAGTTCGGCGGCCGTAAAGGCCGCCAAACGGCGACGCAAATCGGGCATCAGCTCGGAACGCAGCGACACGCGGGCGTTGTTGTCCAAATAGCGTGGATCGGCCTTCAGGTCGGCACAACCCAACACGTCGCAGAAGGTGGCCCACTGCGCATCGCTCACGGCCGCCAAAAAGATTTGCTCGCCGTTTTTGACGGTGAACACGTCATACACCGCCCAAGCCGAGATGCGGTTGGGCATGGGCTCGGCCGCTTTGCCGGTGATGGCGTACTGCAGCATGTGTTGGCCGACCAGGAACACGTTGTTCTCGAATAAAGCCGACTGGATTTCTTGGCCGCGCCCGGTGATGCCGCGTTGAATCAATGCACCGAGCACACCAATCGCACCAAACATGCCGCCCATGATGTCGTTCACGCTGGTGCCGGCACGCAGCGGGTCACCTGGGCGCCCAGTCATGTAGGCCAAGCCACCCATCATTTGCACCACTTCGTCGAGTGCCGTGCGGTGGTCGTAGGGACCGGGCAGAAAACCCTTGAGGCTGGCGTAAATCAGCTGGGGGTGCTTTGCCGACAGGCTGGCGTAGTCCAGGCCGTACTTGGCCATGGTGCCGGGCTTGAAGTTCTCGGCCACCACATCGGCTGTGGCGCACAAGCGTCGCGCCACCTCAGCCCCCTCGGGGCTTTGCAAGTTGATCTGGATGCTTTTTTTATTGCGGTTGAACATCGGGAAAAAACCTGCACCCGAGCCCAACAAATGCCGCGTGCGGTCACCCTCAATGGGTTCGACCTTGATGACTTCAGCCCCCATATCGGCCAGCACCATGCCGCAGGTGGGGCCCATGACCATGTGGGTGAACTCGACGACGCGCAAGCCTTCGAGCGGGAGTTTTCCGGCAGGGGGGTTCATGTGCAGACTCAGCGGTAAAACGCTTCGACTTTGCCCTTGAGCTTGATCAGCAAGGGTTGACCCTTGCGGTCCAGCGTCTTGCCAGCGGGCACGCGCACCCAGCCTTCGCTGATGCAGTATTCCTCGACGTCGTTGCGGTCCTTGCCGTTGAAGCGGATGCCGATGTCGTGCTCGAACACGGCGCGTACATGGTGCGGGCTGCGGGCGTCAATCGCCAAGCGGTCGGGCAGTGCGGGGCGAGAGGATGGGTCAGTGGCGGTATCGGTCATGGGATCAAGATTCTGAAAACCACCGAATCTATACCAAAAACCAGAGGGCGCTCACATTTTCTCGGGCTGGAAAGCGCCCATCAAGTTGCCCGAGATGGACAACACGGGTCAACGAAGTCTGCACTTGGGCTCAGTCAACGACGGTTGAAATATTGACGCATTTCCGAAAGGGTTTGGGATTCCTTGTGCTTGACCGTTGCGATTTTGGGAGTGCTGTTCGGAAAAATATCTTCTTGCGTCAAGTTGTACTTTTCCATGACGGCCATGATTTGTGCGGTGCCTTGATCGATGGCTTGTTGACGCAATCGCGCTTGCTCCAAATCCTGGTCCATCTTTTTCAAGACTTCCATGGACTGTGTGATCTTGAAATCAAGCTCTGCTTTTTGCTGCTCAAGCTGTTTCAGTGAAGGCATGGTGAGGGCTCCGAAAGAGGAATGAAGTTGACGTGTTGAAATCTAACAGCCGCTCTCGTGTCAACCCACATCAATCATCATGAAAACACACAGATGCTCACATCTGAGGGGCCGCCTGTTCTGTGTTGGCGACAAATGCTCACAGTTGCTCACGTTTTGGCACCACTATTTCGCTTGAATGCACAGGCCAGCGTTTTATGGCGCGTGTAGCTCCTATGATCCAAGACATCCATGAAACGTTTGTGTTGTCTCCTGCTGTTGCTGTTTTTCCAACTGCACTTGTATGCAGGGCCCAATCGCTATGCCATCGAAACGGCTTATTTTCATGATGATCAACAAAAGCACACCCTCGAGAGCGCCCAAGCCCAGACATTCACACCCTATCGGGGTCAACTTCGCCTTGGATTTGTCGGGGGTGAAACCTGGATCCGGATTCGACTTCTAGAACCCCTCAACACATCAGCAACCGAGTCCGCCTCGCCCCTGGTGTTGAAGGTCGAACCCTATTCTCTGGACAGCTTGGCCTTTTTCCAACACACAGCAGGAACGTGGTCTGAGCAGTTGGGTGGCGAGTTGCAACCCCCAAAGAAAAAAGTTTGCATCGAACTGCAGCACTGTTTTGTATTCGATGCGTCCCATGCCGACAAAGACTTCGCCTATTTGAAAGTTGAAACGACGGCTGTGCGCATTATTCGCACCGATGTGGTGACTGCCGATTAGGCCCTGACGTCATCGATTGCGGCCATCAAAAGCGTCCATGCCGCGCTCAATCTTTCCATCGCCTTGCTGATTCTGTCTGTGGCTTTTTCCGTCTTTGAACGCTCACGGCTGTTGCTGGCTTTTTGCTGTTTTCAAACGGCGGTGGTGCTGACCATTTGCGCATTTTCCGGCGTCTTTCCCCAAGGATGGACGTTCATGACGGTGGTGCAAGCCAATACCGTGGCTGGGTTTGGTTTGGTGATGCGCATGGCGATGACGGTCCTGATGGCGTGGATCGTGGTTTCTGCTTACAAACCCAGCAGCACCTATGGAAAATGGGTTGCTGCCGTTCTTTGGGTATGCGGCTTCAATCTTCTACTTGTTTTTTTGGGGTACGAAACCGAGGCTGGCCTGCTCAACTACTTCATCGGTATCGTCAGTCCCTTCATCCAAATCTGGGGGGCTCGGACCGTGCGTGAGCCCATGCCCGGACGGTGGATTTTCACGGCGGGATGGGTCTTGTTTCTGCTCATCATTGTTTTGGGGGTTCCCTACAATTTGGGCGCCCAAGACTGGCGAGATCAATACAACTTTGCGCAGACCAGTGGTGATCTGCGATTCAATGGAATTTTCATTGGCTGCGTTGTTTTTTGGTTGGTGACCACCGAAAAAATCAGCCGCAACAAGAAAAAATTTCTGGAGCTTCAGGCCCTGAAAATTCAAGCGGCCGAGTCCAAGGTCCACGAAGAAGGACTCAAGGAGCGACGCGACCTGATTGACATGCTGACGCATGAATTAAAAACACCCTTGAGCACCATCAAATTCGCCCTGGCTTCGCTCAAAAGAATGGCTTTAGCACAAGGGGAATCTACAGACAGGATGCTGCACATCAACGCCTCTGTGGAGCGCATGGACGCGATGATTGAACACGTGGCGCTGTCCAACAAAATTGAGCGCACGGAAGCACGCGGTTTAGAAGAAAACGTGTCGGCACTCGAGTTGATGAATGTGGTGATGCAGGAGTACCGTGAACCGGATCGTTTTGAGCTCGATATTCAAGATGGCGTGATGTTCCGTGCTGCACCCCACTTTCTGGCCTTGATCATTGAAAACCTGGTGAGCAATGCTGTCAAATATGCGGCCGAGGGGAAAATCAAGATCACCATCCATGATGAAACAGAGCGCCTGACCACTTTTCGCATCAGCAACCGTGTGGCCGCAGAAAACCACCCCGATGAGTCGCGTTTGTTTGAGCGCTATTACCGGCACCCCAGTTTCCAAAACAGCCCGGGCATGGGCATTGGTCTGAGCTTGGTGCATTCTGCAGCTCAGAAAATGGGCGCTCAAGTGCGTTACCAAAAAATTGACCACGACGTGGTCTTTGAAGTGAGGTTCCCGCGTTGAACACGTTGCACCGTGACACCCGAGACGCACCTTGGCCCTTGGTTCTGGCCTTGGTGGAGGATGACCGCTTGCTGCGTGAAGAAATCGAAGTGCATTTGAGGGCACATGGGTTTGATGTACATGCGGTCAACAGCGCAGCGGGCTTGGACGATTTGAGTGCCCGCATTGCCTTCGACCTTTACCTGATCGACCTGAATCTGCCCGGTGAAAATGGCCTGAGCTTATGCCGGCGAGTGCGCGAGTCACGACCCGATGCGGGCATTGTGATCATGACGGCCAGGGTGGCTTTGAACGACAAAATTGCAGGTTACAAACAAGGCGGTGCCGATCTTTACCTGACCAAGCCCGTGTCACCGGATGAACTGGTTTTGGTGTTGCTGAGTTTGGGACGCCGCCTGAAACAGACTCAAACTGCCCATGAGTGGTCGATGAGTTTGCGCGATCGGACTTTGTTGGGCCCGGACCAGGACCAAAAACTGCGCTTGACCAGCAAAGAAAAAGCCATTTTGCTGGCCCTTGTTCAAGCCAAAGACAACACACTGGAGTCTGGTGTGCTCTGCGACCTGTTTGCCGACGAGGACGCGGACGCTTTGATGAGCAAGCACGCACTGGAGGAGTTGATCGCTCGTTTGCGCAAGAAATTCAAGAGCGTCCAGGCAGATGGCGATGAGCCGGCCATCAAATCGGTGTGGGGTGTGGGTTATCAATTGTGTGTGCGGATCAAATTTGTCCATTGAGGTGCCCGCTGCTGCACGACCCACATGGTGGCAAAATGCCCGGTCCTCAAAACCTGACCCTGGTGTCCGGCCTGTGCACCAAAGCCGCCGACCCCTCTCGATCCCTTCATGACCTCTTCCCCCGCCGGCACGCTCGGCATCGATTTCGGCACCTCCAATTCGGCCATGGCCTGGCTCGGCGCTCAGGGCAGCGCCCGCCTGATCCCGCTCGAGGGGGATGCCCTGGCCATGCCCACGGCCGTTTTCTACAACGCCGAAGACGGCAGCACACACTTTGGACGTGATGCCATTGGTCATTACCTGGAGGGCACCGAGGGCCGATTGATGCGTTCGCTCAAAAGCTTGCTGGGCAGCCCTCTTTTGCTGGAGACCACACAAATCGGTCACCAGCAGATCAATTTTCAGGACATCATCACCACCTTTTTGGCGACCCTGCGCGAACGCGCCACCCAAAGTCTGGGCAGCGCACCGCGTCGTGTGGTGATGGGCCGCCCCGTGCACTTTGTGGACGAGGACCCCAAGCGCGATGCACAAGCGCAAGCCTCTCTGCGCCGGGCCGTGGAGGCGGTGGGCTTTGAAGAGGTGTCATTTCAGCTCGAGCCCATTGCCGCCGCGCTGGACTATGAGCAGCGCCTGACCCAAGAAAGCACCGTGCTGGTGGTCGACTTAGGGGGCGGCACATCGGACTTCACTGTGGTCCGCTTGGGGCCAGCGCGCATGCCCCGGGCTGACCGTAGCACCGACATTTTGGCGACCACGGGTGTGCACATTGGCGGCACCGACTACGACCGCCAGCTGAACCTGGCGCAGATCATGCCGCTGCTCGGTTTCAAACATCTGGGCCTCGACCAGCGCGAGGTGCCCAACCGGGTGTTTTTTGATCTGGCGACCTGGCACCTGATCCACTGGCAATACCAAGCCAAAGCCATCTCCCACGCCCAAACCCTGCGCAGCAATTACAGCGAGCCGCGCCTGCATGAACGGCTGATGCGTGTATTGCAAGAGCGCCACGGCCACCACATGGCCCACGAGGTAGAGCAGGCCAAGATCCGCTGCTCACTGGGCCAAGCTGAAACCGGGATCGACCTGTCGGT
>JAKFXJ010000202.1 GCA_021731425.1 Limnohabitans sp.
GCGGTGTGGCGTGTGCATGGGCTTGACAAGGTGGCCATTGATTTGCCTCATGGCCCTTTTCTAGGCCAATGGCTGTCCAGCTTGACGGGGTGGGATTTGCGAATGGGTCTGGGCATCAGTGCTGCGCTTGTATCCTTCCTCATGGTGAGCTGGATACTCAAAGATCGACGATTCCACACCGTGTTCAATTGGGTCACGGGTGCGGGTCTGGGCTTGCTGGTCGTGGCACTGTGGTGGGTCAGTGGTGTGCTCGGTTTTGTGCCAGAACACCCCGATACGCTGGAGCCGCTCTTTCTGACCACCCAAAGTGCGCGAATGGAAGCTTTGAGTTTCACGGCCCCAGTGGGCTACTGGCTCGATGCCTTCATGTACTACAGCGACGGCAGCAAACGGCTGACCTGGGGCATGGTCACTGTGGCCGGTGTTGTGCTGGGTGCTTGTGGGAGTGCTCTGCAGCAAGGCAGCTTTCGCTGGGAGGGATTCACACAACGCGCCGACTTGGTGCGTCACCTGGTCGGCGGGGCGCTTATGGGCACCGGCGGTGTGCTGGCCATGGGGTGCACCTTCGGTCAGGGCCTGACGGGGCTGTCGACCTTGAGCCTGGCCAGCATGCTGTCTGTCTTGGGTATTTTTGCAGGCACCTGGGGCGCTTTGCAATGGCAAATGCGAAAAGCATGAGTTTCTTTTTTTCTCAGTCCCGCTCATGATTCCCACACCCATGATGGACGCAGCCGCCGATGAAAGCACTCGCCGCTTTGGCGGCTTGCAACGCCTCTACGGCGTGGCCGGGGCCAGTCGCATACAACAATCGCATGTGGTGGTGGTCGGCATCGGTGGGGTGGGCTCCTGGACCGCTGAAGCTTTGGCACGCAGTGGCGTAGCGCGTTTGACCCTTGTCGACATGGACCATATTTCCGAGTCCAACATCAACCGCCAAATTCATGCGCTCAGCAACACCACGGGCCAATCCAAAGTGTTGGCCATGCAAGAACGCATTGCCTTGATCCACCCGCAATGCCAAGTCGATGTGGTGGATGATTTTGTGACGCCCGAGAACTGGCCTGCGCTCTTGCCCTGCAAGCCCGATGCCTTGGTCGATGCCTGCGACCAGGTCAAAGCCAAAGTGAGCCTGGCGCAATGGGCCTTGGACGAAGGCGTGGGCTTCATCACCGTGGGTGCTGCGGGTGGCAAACGCTTGGCGCACAAGGTCGATGTGGATGACCTCTCGCGCATCACGCACGACCCACTGTTGGCCCAGCTGCGTTACCGCCTGCGCAAACACCACGGGGCGGCCAAAGGTGGCAAGAGCATTGGTATTCAGGGCGTGTTCAGCCGCGAAGCTGTGGCGCCACCCGATGCCTCGTGTGCGATCGAAGGCGATGGCTCGCTCAATTGTCATGGCTACGGATCGGTGGTGAGCGTGACCGCGACCTTTGGCATGTGCGCGGCCTCAGAAATTTTGAATTTTTTAGCGGTCAGCCCGAGAGGGCGAAAAAATGACGCTATAATTTGAGTCTTGCTGGAGTGCACGTCACCACAGCAAAGGGACCATAGCTCAGTTGGTAGAGCAGCGGACTTTTAATCCGTTTGTCGTGGGTTCGACCCCCGCTGGTCCCACCAAATTTAAAAGCACTTTGTATTTCGGTACAAAGTGCTTTTTTCATTTCTGCGCACGCCATGGAGCGCCTTTCACTGAAGATGCACTTTATTTGGGTCCGGCTCAGTTCAAGGGCGTATGCGCGGAAAGCCTCCAAACCGAAGGTTCGACTGCCCCAATGAGCCGGTCAGAGAAAGACCGGCTATTGGTTTCATGGCCGAGTGTTTACACAGTTGCCGATGTGGCCTCTTCGAGCAAAGACGTCAGCTCCAGCCAGCGCTCTTCGAGACCGGTGACTTCATCGGCAAGCGCTTTCAGCCGGCGGCCCGCATCGGCCATTTCGGCTGGCGATACGGGCGTGGTCAACAGCGCTTCCAGGCGTGTTTTCTCGGCTTCGATGCTGGCCATGCGCAGCTCGTTTTGTTCCAACTCGCGTTTGAGCGGCCGGGTTTGCGCGGCCAGTTGCTGGCGTTTTTGTGCTTCCAGTTTGCGCTGTTCGGCACTGCTCAGTCCTGTGCCGGGTTGCGTCGCTGAGGTGGAGGGTGGGGCAGCAGTCGCAGCGTTGGCTGCGGGCAACGCACTGGCCGGGCTGCTGGGCACTGAGGCGATGTTCGCTGACGGCGTTTCCGCCACTGCAGTGGCCACGGCATCCCGGGCTGAGTTCTTGGCTGCTTCGCGCAAGCGCTTGGATTCTTCCAGCAGGTATTTCTGGTAGTCGTCCAAGTCCCCGTCAAAGGGCTCGACCTTGCCCCGGCCCACCATCCAGAACTCGTCACACACGGCGCGCAGCAAGGCGCGGTCGTGGCTGACCAACATGACCGTTCCTTCGAACTCGTTGAGCGCCATCGACAGCGCTTCGCGCGTGGCCAAGTCCAGGTGGTTGGTGGGTTCGTCCAGCAGCAAGAGGTTGGGGCGTTGCCACACGATCATGGCCAGCACCAAGCGGGCTTTTTCGCCACCGCTCATGGTGCCCACGGCTTGCTTGACCATGTCGCCACTGAAGTTGAAGGTGCCCAGGTAGTTGCGCAAATCCTGCTCGCGGCTCGGCTCGCCGCTGTTCGGCCCCAGCTCTTTGGCCAGGCGGATCATGTGTTCCAACGGGTTGTCCTGCGGGTGCAGCACATCGAGTTCTTGCTGGGCAAAGTAGCCAATGTTCAGGCCCTTGCCCTCGGTCAGAGTGCCCGTCAGCTGAGGCATGGTGCGGGCGATGGTTTTGACCAAGGTCGATTTGCCCTGACCGTTGGCCCCCAAAATGCCGATGCGCTGACCGGCCAGCACCGATTTGCTCACGCCTTGCACGATGGTCTTGGGCTCGCCATCGACCAGGTAACCAAAACTTGCCTCGCTGATGGCCAGCATGGGGTTGGGCAGGTTGTTGGGCTCTTTGAAGCCGAAGGTGAATTCGGCATCGGCCAGCAGCGGGGCCACTTTTTCCATGCGGTCCAGGGCCTTGACCCGGCTTTGCGCCTGTTTGGCCTTGCTGGCCTGGGCCTTGAAGCGGTTGATGAACTTTTGCAGGTGGGCAATTTTGTCTTGCTGCTTGGCAAACGAGGCTTGTTGCAGCTCCATTTGCTGGGCGCGCAGAATTTCGAAGCCGCTGTAATTGCTGCCGTAACGCGTCAGTTTGGCGTGGTCGATGTGCAGCGTGACGTTGGTCACGGCGTCCAAAAACTCGCGGTCGTGGCTGATCACGATCATGGTGCCCGCATAGCGTTGCAGCCAGGCTTCCAGCCAGACCAAGGCGTCCAAGTCCAAGTGGTTGGTGGGTTCGTCCAACAACAAAATGTCCGACGGGCACATCAGCGCCCGCGCCAGCTGCAAGCGCATTCGCCAGCCGCCTGAGAAGCTGTTGACCGGGTTGTTGAGCTCGTCCACCCGAAAGCCCAGGCCCAAAATCAATGCTTCAGCGCGGGGCAGGGCGTCGTGGTCGCCCGCATCGGCCAGGTCCGTGTAAACGTGCGCCATCTCCATGCCGTCGCCACTGGCTTCGGCCGCCACCAAACGCTGGCGCAACTCGGCCAGGCGCGTGTCGCCCTCCAGCACAAACTCAGACGCGGGCTGGTCGGTCTCGGGCATGTTCTGCGCGACCTGACCCATGCGCCAGGCTTTGGGCATGTCAAAGTCACCACCGTCTTCGTTAAGTGTGCCGTTGAACAAGGCAAACAAGGTGGATTTTCCCGCGCCGTTGCGTCCAACCAGACCGACCTTCTCTCCGGGGTTGAGGGTGACCGATGTTTGGTCGAGCAGCACCTTGGTGCCTCGGCGGAGGGTGACGTTTTTGAGGTTGATCATGAAAGAACAGTGTCCGGACAGGTTCCGGACGGATTCCGGTATAGGGGGGGCAGGGTCAGCGCACGGGCTGAAATCGCTACGGGATAACCCGCTATTTTCGCCGATGTCGGCTCAGGCGTGCCCTTTGAGCGTGAGCAGGGCCTCGCGGGCGATGAGCAAAACCTGATCGTCTCCTGCACTGGTGTCCAGCCAAGCCACTTCAAGTTCGGGAAAGGCAGCGATGAAGTGGTCCACCTCATTGCCAATTTCCAGCACCAGCACGGCATGTTCACTCATCCGCTCAGGCGCCTGTTTGAACAGCTGGCGTACAAAGTCCATGCCATCGGTACCGCCTGCCAGCGCCAGTTCAGGCTCGGCGCGGTACTCGGCGGGCAGCGCGTCCATGCTGGCTTGGCACACATAAGGCGGGTTGCACAAGATCAAGTCAAACGGGCCGTGTGCAGGTGGGTTCAAGCTGCTCAGGCCGTCGCTGTGCACCAGCCTCACGCGCTCATCCAGTTCGTGGCGTTCCACATTGATGGCGGCCACGGCCAGCGCATCGTCAGAAATATCGGCCCCAGTCACCTGCACCTCGGGCCAGGCCAATGCGGCCAAGACGGCGAGGCTGCCGTTGCCGGTGCACAGGTCCAGCACTCGCGTGGTCTGGTCGCTGAGCCAAGCGTCAATGGTGCCGTCGGCCAGCACTTCGGCGATCAGGCTGAGCGGCACGATGGCCCGCTCGTCGATGTAAAACGACACGCCCTGCAGCCATGCCTCACGGGTGAGGTATGCAGCGGGTTTGCGGGTGGTGATGCGCTCCTCGATCAGCGCAGCGCAAGTGGTTTGCTGCTCTGCGCTCACGGTTTGCTCGGCCATTTCATCCAGATCGGTGTCGAGCGGCAAGCCCAAGCGCCAGAGCACCAGCCAGACGGCTTCGTCAAAAGCGCTTTGGGTGCCGTGGCCAAAGGCCACGCCCGCAGCTTCCAGCCGCTGGGCCGCTTGTTCGATCAGCGCGGGCAGGGTCATGGCACTCATGCCTTAAGACCTGCGTTGAGTTGTTCCAATGTGCGGCGGTAGATGTTTTTGAGCGGCGCGATGTCGCTGAGGGTCACATGCTCATTCACTTTGTGGATGGTCGCGTTGGGTGGGCCGAACTCGATGACCTGCGGGCAGATTTGCGCGATGAAGCGGCCGTCGCTGGTGCCGCCTGTGGTGGACAACTCGGTTTTCAAACCGGTTTCGTCGGTGATGGCTTTTTCAATCGCCTTGACCAAAGTGCCGGGCGTGGTCAGAAATGGCCGGCCACCCAGCGTCCATTTGAGTTCGTACTTCAGGCCATGCTGGTCGAGCACCGCTTGCAAGCGCTGCTGCAGGCTTTCGGGCGTGGATTCGGTGCAAAAGCGGAAGTTGAAGTCCACTACACAGTCGCCCGGAATCACGTTGCTCGCGCCCGTGCCGGCGTGGATGTTGCTCACTTGCCAGCTGGTGGGCGGGAAGAAGGCGTTGCCTTCGTCCCAGCGGATGGCCACCAGATCGGCCAACGCAGGCGCCAGGCGGTGGATCGGGTTGTCGGCCAGGTGCGGATAGGCGATATGGCCTTGCACGCCCTTCACGGTGAGCTTGCCGCTCAGGGTGCCGCGTCGGCCGTTTTTGATCATGTCGCCCGTCTGCTGCACCGACGTGGGCTCGCCCACAATGCAGAACTGCGGCGCGTCGCCTCGGGCCTGGAGCTTTTCACACACGACCACGGTGCCGTCTAGGGCCGGGCCTTCTTCGTCGCTGGTCAGCAAAAAGGCGATGCCCAAAGCGGGATTGGGGTTGGCCGCCAGAAATTCCTGCACCGCCACGACCATGGCCGCCAGCGAGGTTTTCATGTCGCTTGCGCCCCGGCCAAACAGCTTGCCGTCTTTGTGAGTGGGGGTGAAGGGGTCGCTGTCCCATTGCGCGAGAGGCCCGGTGGGCACCACGTCGGTGTGCCCGGCAAAGGCCAAGGTCTCGCCCGAAGTGCCTGCACGTTTGGCCCAGAGGTTGCGCACGCGGAAGGTGTCTGGGCCGGAGTCCATGAACTCGCAGACAAAACCCAGAGGATTCAAAGCCTCACTGATCAGGTCCAAGCAGCCTGCGTCCTCAGGCGTGACAGAAGGGCGCGAGATCAGCTGCTCGGCCAGGCGCAGGGTGTTGTGACAGGTTTTGGCGTTCATGGCTCAGATTTTGTTGGGGTGGGCACGCACAAAGCGGGCGATGCGCTCGGCCGCTTCCAGGCACTCGGCGGTCTCCGCCACCAGCGCCATGCGGATGCGGCCTTGGCCGGGGTTGCTGCCCTTGAAATCCCGCGCCAAGTAGCTGCCGGGCAGCACGGTCACGTGTTCTGCTTGGTAAAGCGCTTGGGCAAACGCGGCGTCGTTGCCTTGCCAGCCTGCGGGCACACCGGCCCACAGGTAAAAGCTGGCGTCTGGCAGCTTCACATCCAGCACTTCGGCCAGCACGGGCGTGACCTGTGCGAATTTGGTGCGGTATTGGTTGCGGTTGTCCACCACATGGGCCTCGTCGCCCCAAGCGGCCACGCTGGCCGCTTGCACCACGGGGCTCATGGCGCTGCCGTGGTAGGTGCGGTACAGCAAGAACTGTTTGATGATGGCCGCGTCACCCGCTACAAAGCCGCTGCGCAGGCCCGGCACATTGCTGCGCTTGCTGAGGCTGGTGAAGGCGATCAGGCGTTTGAAGTCGGTGCGTCCGAGTTGGTGAGCGGCTTCCAAGCCCCCCAAAGGGGCTTCTTCGCGGAAATAGATCTCGCTGTAGCACTCGTCGGACGCGATCACAAAACCATGCTGGTCGGACAGGGCAAACAGCTTTTCCCATTCAGACAGCGGCATGACCGCACCCGTGGGGTTGCCCGGCGAGCAAACAAACAGGAGCTGCGTGCGGGCCCAGACTTCGGGGGGCACACTGTCCCAGTCGTTGGCAAAGTTGCGGGCCGGGTCGCTGGGCACGTAATAGGGCTCAGCGCCTGACAGCAAGGCCGCGCCTTCGTAGATTTGATAAAACGGGTTGGGGCTGACCACCGTGGCACCGGGCCGGGTCGGGTCGATCACGGTTTGTGTCAGGGCAAACAGGGCTTCGCGCGAGCCGTTCACCGGCAACACCTGTGTGAGCGGGTCCAGGGCCAAGTTGTAACGTGTTTGCAGCCAGGCGGCGCAGGCCTTGCGCAGGCTGGGCTCGCCAGCTGTCGCCGGGTAAGCCGATAGGCCATTGGCCAGCGATGCCTTGAGCGCTTCTTGGATGAAAGCGGGCGTGGCGTGCTTGGGCTCGCCAATGCCTAGGCTGATGTGGCGCAGGGCCGGGTTGGGCGTGACGCTGGCGAACAGCTGCTTGAGCCGTTCAAAAGGGTAGGGTTGCAGCTTGGCAAGAAGGGGATTCATCCCCCGATTATCCGGGATGGCGGGTGCCCGGTAGGGCTTGGGCTTGTCGGAACGTTTTTCACCATGCCTGTCGGGTAACATTGACGTTTTTAAGCGGTGTTGGCCATTTGGGCTGGCCCTTTTATCTGATCACCCACCGATCCGAACACAAACCGAACCGCCGTGCGCCTCAATTCCATCAAGCTTTCGGGCTTCAAATCGTTTGCAGAACCGACCAATTTCTTGCTGCCCGGGCAGCTGGTGGGTGTGGTCGGGCCCAACGGTTGCGGCAAATCCAACATCATGGACGCGGTGCGGTGGGTGCTGGGTGAGTCCAAAGCGTCTGAGTTGCGTGGCGAGTCCATGCAGGACGTGATTTTTAACGGCACCACCACCCGTAAACCCGCCAGCCGCGCGAGCGTCGAGCTGGTGTTCAGCAACGAAGACCACCGCGCAGGTGGTCAATGGGGCCAGTTTGCCGAAATCGCCGTCAAGCGCGTGCTGACCCGCGACGGCAACAGCAGTTATTACATCAACAACCAGCCGGTGCGCCGCCGTGACGTGCAAGACGTGTTTCTGGGCACCGGTTTGGGTCCACGCGCCTACGCCATCATCGGTCAAGGGACGATTAGCCGCATCATCGAGTCGCGCCCCGAAGAGTTGCGCTTGTTTCTGGAAGAAGCCGCAGGCGTTTCCAAATACAAAGAGCGCCGCCGCGAAACCGAAAACCGCCTGTCCGACACGCGCGAAAACCTGACCCGGGTCGACGAC
>JAKFXJ010000080.1 GCA_021731425.1 Limnohabitans sp.
ATGTTCATCTGCACACCGCGTTTTTGGTTGGCCAGCGTCATGACGGGGCCCACATAGTCCTGCGGCATGTAAAGATGCACGGTGACGATGGGCTCGCGGATTTCTTGCAGCTTGCCTTGGTCAGGCATCTTGGAGGGGTTCTCGACCATGACAACTTCACCACCGGGCTGAACCACTTGGTAGACCACGCTGGGCGCGGTGGTGATCAGGTCTTGGTCGAACTCGCGCTCCAAACGTTCTTGCACGATTTCCATGTGCAGCAAGCCCAGGAAACCGCAGCGGAAACCGAATCCCAGCGCTTGCGAGACTTCGGGCTCGTAATGTAAGGAAGCGTCGTTGAGCTTGAGCTTTTCCAGTGCATCGCGCAGGCCGTCGTATTGGTTGGCTTCGGTCGGGTACAAACCGGCAAACACCTGGGGCTGGATTTCCTTGAAGCCGGGCAAGGCCTCGGTGGCTGGTCCGAGGTTGTTGGGCAACTTCTTTTCCAGGGTGACGGTGTCGCCCACCTTGGCCGCCTGCAACTCTTTGATGCCCGCAATGATGTAGCCCACTTCGCCCGCTTTGAGCGATTCGCGTGGCTGGTTGGCGGGGGTGAACACACCCAGGCTGCCCGCTTCGTACACCGCGTTGCTGGCCATCATGCGGATGCGCTCATTCTTGTGCAGTTGGCCGTCGACCACACGCACCAGCATGACTACACCCACATAACTGTCGAACCAGCTGTCAATGATCATGGCACGCAGCGGCGCATCGGGATTGCCCTTGGGCGGCGGAATGCGGGCGACCACGGCTTCAAGGATTTCTTCAATGCCCATGCCGGTCTTGGCCGAGCACGGAATCGCATCGGTCGCATCAATGCCGATCACGTCTTCCACTTCGGCCCTGGCGTTGTCTGGGTCTGCGTTCGGCAAATCCATCTTGTTGAGCACGGGCACCACTTCCACACCCAGGTCAAGAGCGGTGTAGCAGTTGGCCACGGTTTGGGCTTCCACACCCTGGCTGGCATCGACCACCAGCAAGGCGCCTTCGCAGGCCGACAGCGAACGTGAGACTTCATAAGAGAAGTCCACGTGGCCGGGCGTGTCGATCAGGTTGAGGTTGTAAACCTTACCGTCTTGGGCTTTGTATTGCAGCGCAGCCGTTTGTGCTTTGATGGTGATGCCGCGCTCTTTCTCGATGTCCATCGAGTCCAGCACCTGCGCTTCCATGTCGCGCGCTTCCAAACCACCACAGCGTTGAATCAAGCGATCAGCCAGCGTGGATTTGCCATGGTCGATGTGGGCAATGATCGAAAAATTTCTGATGTGATTCATCAAGGAAGTTCTGCAAGTGATGGTGGATCAACGATCCGGAAAAGAAAAAAGGGCGCGTCTGGTGGCGACGCGCCCTGAACCAACAATCAATGGCAACTGCGATAGTTGGGACTTCATTGTAGGCAAATTGGCCCAGTCGCACAGCCCCGGCTTCGGGTCGGGCAGGTCGTTGCTGCTATGCAACATGAAACTTATCAACAGCTTATCCACAATCAAGTTTGCGAGTGCATGAACAACTTGTGGGCTGTCTGTGGATCATCGGTGGACACTTGCGGGAAATCCCGCATGGTGAATCCAGACCTGCTCTATATGCCATGAATGAGGGATCAAGACGCTTGATTTTATCCAAATTCGGCATGAGGCATCAAAAATGTTAGCGAATACAAACTTCAAAAATATTTTCTCGGTGGTCAAAGACCTGCTCAAAATGAGGCTTGAACCCAACAACCCTAAAACCTCAGGGGTTTCAGGGTCGCTCACATTTGACACCAATCAAGGGGTTGGGCGTATCAGCACATATTGCGCACCGTCACCCCGACGGATCAGCACACTGACGGGTCGTGTCTTATCGATGCGGGCCATCAATGACTCGAACACCTTTACCGAGCTGACTTCGGTGTTGGCCACCGCCAGGATCAGGTCACCCTCGCGAATGCCAGCGCGTGCGGCAGCTTCCACGGCGGCATCCACCCGCACGCCATTGCGAACACGTGCCTCTTTCTTTTGCGCTTCACTCAAGTCACTCAAGCTCAGGCCCAAGTGCGTGATCTTGGCAGTTGGGGCCTTTTTTTCAGGTTCGGCTGCAGCCACTTTTTCTGGCTCGATCTCAGCGACCGTGACCTTCAAGTCTTTGGTAGAACCCCGCCGGAAAACGGTCAAGGACACTTGACTGCCAGGCTTGGTGTTGCCCACCGCGCGCGGCAGATCGGCAGGTTTCTCGATGGGCTTGCCATCAAAACGGGTGATGATGTCACCCGCTTCGATGCCCGCTTTTTCGGCAGGCGAGCCCTCTTCCACACCACGCACCAACACGCCTTGTGCTTTGCCCAAGCCAATCGATTCGGCCACTTCTTTGGTCACAGGCGCAATTTGCACACCGATGCGGCCTCGGCTCACACGCCCGGAGGCACGGAGCTGCTCACTGACCCGCATGGCTTCGTCCATGGGGATAGCAAACGAGATGCCCATGAAACCACCCGAGCGGGAGTAAATCTGGCTGTTGATGCCCACCACTTCACCGCGCATATTGATCAAGGGGCCGCCCGAGTTGCCAGGGTTGATGGCCACATCGGTTTGGATGAAGGGCAAATAGTCCCCCGTGTCACGTTGTTTGGCGCTCACGATGCCCGCCGTGACGGTGTTTTCGAGGCCAAACGGAGAGCCGATGGCCATGACCCACTCGCCCACACGCAAGCGGTTGACATCGCCCACCTTCACAGCGGGCAGTCCGGTGGCCTGGATTTTCACGACCGCCACATCGGTGCGTTTGTCGGCGCCCACAATGCGCGCCTTGAATTCACGCTTGTCGGGCAGGGTCACCATCACCTCGTCGGCGCCTTCGACCACATGGGCGTTGGTCATGATGAAACCGTCAGAACTCAAGATAAAACCTGATCCAACACCCCGGGGTTGGGCTTCTTGTTCGGGTCGGTTTTGCCGTGGACCTTGGCGTGGCGCATTGGGCATAGGCACGCCGAAAAAGCGGCGAAACAACTCCTGCATCTCTTCGTCCTGACCGCCAGCACCTGGCGTGCTGGGGCGGGCTTTTTCAAGCGTGCGGATGTTCACCACCGAGGGGCCCACCTGCTCCACCAGCTCGGTGAAGTCGGGCAAGCCACGCACCGCTGTTGACGGGGTCTGCGCCAGAGCGCCCGATGCGGGCACCATGGCCCATCCAGCCAGCATGGCTGTGGCCATACAGGCCGATGCGGCTGTCCTTGTCCATTTGTTGTTCAGCACAAAAAGCCTCCTTGTGTCGGTCAAAACCAGATAGCAACCTCGAGACAGATGCGGCTGAAAACGGCCATTTCAAGCCGCATCAAAGACGCGCTTGTCCGACCCTGTTGGGCAACGCAGCCGTCTTGGGGCGCGAATATACAGCGCATCTAAATCCGTGCCACTTTGAGGGCATCGCCCCCTCCTGCAGCCAAGCGCAAAGCAGCCGACCTTGCGCCACGCCGTGCTCGTCCAGGGGCTGCACCCAAAGCAAGATGCTTGCTTGGGTGTCCAGGCTCACTGAGACAGAGACCGATTGAACAGGATCGCCAGAGTCTGCGTTGGCTTGCCAAAACCAACTTTCGCCGCTCCAGCCCAGACGCCCGCCTGTGAGGGTCTGCCTTGGGGCCCAAAGCGCAGCAGACAAAACACAGGCAGTCCAAACAAACCAAGCTGACCACAACTTGGGGCCAGTCGCCAGCGACAGCATGTGCCAAGCGATGAGGCCTGCCGCCGAAAGCAGGCAGAGCGCCGCAAACAACCAGCGCCCCCAAACAAAACGCCCCACCGGGTAAACCACAGGCGGGGCGTTGTGCATGGTGGCGAGCTGGCCAGAAGGCTGGTCAGATGCGTTTAAAAACCAAAGATCCGTTGGTGCCACCAAAACCGAAGTTGTTTTTCAGCGCCACATCGATCTTCAGATCACGCGCTGTGTTGGCGCAGTAGTCCAGATCGCACTCAGGGTCGGGGTTGACCAGGTTGATCGTGGGCGGTACTTTTTGGTGGTGCAGCGCCAACACGGTGAACACGCTCTCAATACCACCTGCGCCACCCAACAAATGCCCGGTCATAGACTTCGTAGAGCTGACCACTGTTTTGTAAGCATGGTCGCCCAAAGCCGCTTTGATGGCATTGGTTTCGTTGATGTCACCCAGTGGTGTAGACGTACCATGGGCGTTCAGGTAATCAATCTGGTCGGCATTGACGCCCGCATTGCGCATGGCGTTGATCATGGCGCGGCGTGGGCCGTCCATGCTCGGCGCGGTCATGTGACCGGCGTCGGCACTCATGCCATAACCACCCAGCTCGGCGTAAATCTTGGCACCGCGGGCTTTGGCGTGCTCGTACTCTTCGAGCACCATCACGCCAGCACCTTCGCCCAGCACAAAACCGTCACGGTCTTTGTCCCAAGGGCGGGAGGCAGCAGTGGGGTCGTCGTTGCGGGTCGACAAAGCACGCATGGCGGCAAAGCCACCTACACCTAAAGGCGACACGGTACCTTCAGAACCACCGGCAATCATCACATCGGCATCACCGTACTCGATCAAACGACCGGCTTCGCCAATGCTGTGCAAACCTGTGGTGCAAGCGGTCACAACAGCCAAGTTGGGGCCTTTGAAACCATGGCGCATAGAGACATGGCCCGAGATCATGTTGATGATCGAGGCGGGTACAAAAAATGGCGAAATTCGGCGTGCACCGCGTGCGGTGTATTCGATGTGGGTTTCTTCGATCAACGGCAAGCCGCCAATGCCCGAACCAATCACCACACCGATTCGGCAAGCCTGTTCTTCACCCAAAGCGTCACCCGCGGGCAGTCCAGCATCTTGGATGGCTTGGGCTGCTGCGGCAATGCCGTAATGGATGAAGCGGTCCATGGTTCGCGCCTCTTTGGCGGTGATGTAGGACTCGAGGTCAAAGTTTTTGACTTCACCCACGATCCGGCAGGACATCGCCGAAGCATCGAAACGGGTGATGGGGCCAATGCCGGACTGGCCGGCGATCAGGTTGGACCATGCATCGGCGACCGTGTTGCCCACGGGGCTGACGCATCCCAAACCCGTGACAACTACGCGGCGCCGGGTCATCGTCGATCAGGCCTTCTTGCTTTGGGCGTAGTCGATCGCAGCTTGCACCGTGGTGATTTTTTCTGCGTCTTCGTCAGGAATCTCGATGCCGAACTCGTCTTCGAGTGCCATCACCAATTCCACCGTGTCCAGGGAGTCGGCACCCAAATCGGCCACAAAGGCTTTTTCGTTGGTGACTTGTGACTCTTCAACGCCAAGTTGTTCGGCAATGATTTTTTTGACACGTGCTTCGATATCGCTCATGGGGTCCCTCTGAGGGTTGTGAAAAATGAAGATTTTACCTGTCCGGAAGGGGGTTCCGAAAATCAGGCCATGAACATGCCACCATTGACATGCAATTCTTGTCCAGTGACATAGCCAGCACCCGGCCCAGCCAGGTAAGCCACCGCGTGGGCGATGTCATCGGGTTGGCCCAAATGGCCCAGAGGAATCTGGCCCAACAAGGCTTTGTGTTGTTCTTCAGGAAGGCTGGCCGTCATGTCGGTGGCAATGAAACCAGGGGCCACACAATTGACGGTGATGTTGCGGCTGCCCAACTCACGGGCCAGCGCACGGGTCATGCCCGCCACACCAGCCTTGGCAGCGGCGTAGTTGGCCTGCCCTGGGTTGCCCGATGCGCCCACCACGCTGGTGATGCTGATGATGCGGCCGTAGCGCTGCTTCATCATGGGGCGGATCACGGCGCGGCTCATGCGGAACACGGCCTTGAGGTTGGTGTCGAGCACCGCGTCCCAGTCGTCGTCTTTCATGCGCATGGCCAAGGTGTCGCGGGTGATGCCCGCGTTGTTGACCAGCACCTGCAGGCCACCGTGCTCTTTGACGATGGCGTCGATCAGGGCTTCGCCCGCTGCGGCATCGTTGACGTTCAGGTTGGCACCTCGGCTGCCGGGGAAGGCCGACAGCGCTTGGCTGATTTTGGCCGCGCCCTCATCGCTGGTGGCGGTGCCAATCACGACAAAACCGGACTTGGCCAAATGCAAGGCAATGGCCGAGCCAATGCCGCGCGATGCGCCTGTGACCAGTGCAATCTGTTTTTGTGCTTCGCTCATGCAAGGAGTCCTTTCACTTCAGCCAAGGTGGCGGGGTCGTACAGCGCCACGCCGTTCAATTCAGCGTCGATGCGCTTGGTCATGCCCGCCAGCACCTTGCCGGGGCCGCATTCGACCAGTGTGGTCACGCCACGGGCCTTGATGGCCTGCACACACTCGACCCAGCGCACTGGGCCAAAAGCCTGACGATACAGCGCATCGCGGATGCGGTCGGCGTCGGTTTCGATGGCCACGTCAATGTTGTTGAGCACCGGGATTTGCGGTGCACCCAAAGTCAGAGTGGCCAGCTTCTCGCGCAGCTTTTCGGCAGCGGGCTTCATCAGACTCGAATGGAATGGGGCCGACACGGGCAAAAGCAGCGCACGCTTGGCGCCCATGCCCTTGAGCACTTCGCAGGCTTTGTCCACCGCGGCTTTGCTGCCCGCGATCACCGTTTGAGCAGCGTCGTTGAAGTTCACGGCTTCGACCACTTCAGCGCTGCCTGCGGCAAAAGTGGCTTGGGCTGCTTGGCAACCTTCAATGACTTTGTCTGAGGCCAAGCCCAGAATGGCAGCCATGGCACCCACGCCCACGGGCACGGCTTCCTGCATGGCAGCAGCACGCAGACGAACCAGCGGCGCGGCTTGCGTCAATGTCAAAACGCCCGAGGCTACCAAAGCGCTGTACTCGCCCAGCGAGTGTCCGGCGACCACAGACGGCTTGGCGCCACCTTCTGCCAGCCAAGCACGGTAAGCAGCCACCGCCGACACCAACATCACGGGTTGGGTGTTGGTGGTCATGGCCAGCGCTTCTTTGGGGCCTTCGTGGATCAACTTCGCCACGTCTTCGCCCAGGGCGTCGGAGGCTTCTTTCAAGGTTTCGAGCACCACAGGGTGGTCACCCCAGGCATCCAGCATGCCGACCGATTGAGAACCTTGGCCGGGAAAAACAAAAGCAAATGTCGTCATGTGCAAATTTTGTATCTGGGAAGAATCCGGGAGCGCTTGTTGCGAATGGCTAACCCGGGCCTGTCAAATCAATATCGAAGAAGTACCGAGCCCCAAGTGAAGCCTCCGCCCACGCCTTCGAGCATGAGGGTCTGACCGCGCTGGATGCGCCCGTCGCGCACGGCGGTGTCCAGCGCCAGCGGAATCGAGGCGGCCGAAGTGTTGCCATGCTGGTCCACCGTCACCACCACCTTGTCAGCGCCCAGCTTGAGCTTCTTGGCGGTGCTTTGCATGATGCGGATGTTGGCCTGGTGAGGAATCAACCAATCGATGTCGGCATCGGTCATGTTGGCCTTGGCCAAGCTGGCGCGGGCGGTGTCTTCAAGGACACCCACGGCCAACTTAAAGACCGCTTGGCCGTCCATCTTCAGCACCGGGTCACCCAAAATGCCGCCCCGGTTGACGTGACCGGGCACGCACAAGATGTCTTTGTATTTGCCGTCAGCGTGCAAATCGGTGGCCAAAATGCCGGGCTGGTCCGAGGCTTCGAGCACCACCGCGCCAGCGCCGTCGCCAAACAACACACAGGTCGTGCGGTCCTTGAAGTCGAGGATGCGGCTGAAAATTTCAGACCCGATCACCAAAGCCCGTTTGGCCGTGCCGGACTGGATCATCGAATCGGCGATCGTCAGTGCGTAAATGAAGCCGCTGCACACCGCTTGGACGTCAAACGCCGGACAACCGGCTGCGCCCAGTTTGTGCTGCACCATGGTTGCCACAGACGGGAACACCATGTCGGGCGTCGAGGTGGCCACAATGATCAGGTCGATGTCTGCCGCGACCAAGCCCGACGCGACCAACGCCTGTCGGGCCGCTTCGGTGGCCAGATCGCTGCAGCCTTGATCATCGGCGGCAAAGTGGCGGGCA
>JAKFXJ010000322.1 GCA_021731425.1 Limnohabitans sp.
TTTGCGTTTTTGTGGAACAAACTGGCCAAGCAGTTGGGTCTGAAATCTGAGGTCATCAGCCTGCCCGGCTTGGAAGGCTGGCGCCATGGCGTGCAAGCGGACCTGATCGAACATCGTCTGAAGGCTTACACCGGCCACACCATCAAAGCGGTTTGCGTGGTGCACAACGAAACCTCGACCGGCGTGACCAGCGACATCGCCGCCGTGCGTCGCGCCATGGACGCCGCTAAACACCCCGCCTTGCTCTTGGTTGATTCCATCTCGGGTTTGGCCGCTGCCGACTACCGCCACGACGAATGGGGGGTGGACGTGACCATCAGCGGCTCCCAAAAAGGCCTGATGCTGCCGCCCGGCATCAGCTTCAACGCCTTGTCACCTCGCGCCATCGAAGCCAGTCAAAAAGGCGGCATGGCCCGCAGCTACTGGGCTTGGGGTGAGATGATCGAGATGAACAAAAACGGCTACTGGCCCTCCACGCCCAACACCAATTTGCTCTACGGCCTGAGCGAGGCCTGCGACATGCTGCTGGCCGAAGGACTGGACAAAGTTTTTGCCCGTCACCAACGCTGGGCCGCTGGCGTGCGGGCGGCCGTCAAAGCTTGGGGTCTGCCGATCCAGTGCGCCGATCCGGCCGTTTACTCCCCCATACTGACCGGTGTCATGACCCCTGAGGGCATCGACGCCGACGCGGTGCGCAAAGTCATCCACGAGCGTTTCGACTGCTCACTGGGCACGGGCTTAGGCAAAGTCAAAGGCCGCATGTTCCGCATTGGCCACCTGGGCGACAGCAACGACCTGACCTTGATCGCCACCGTGGCGGGCTGTGAAATGGGCCTGAAGCTGTCGGGCGTGGCGCTGCAAGGCAGTGGCGTGCAAGCCATCATGGACCATTTCTCGGCCTACCCAGCGGCTTGAAATGGTGCCTTCCGGATGGAAGGCACCCGCTTAAAAAGTCAGCGTCAAACCCGATCAGTCACCCAAGCTTGCACACTGGCCATCGCATCAGGCAAAGCTGCTGGGTTGGTGCCACCAGCCATCGCCATGTCGGGCTTGCCACCGCCTTTACCGCCCACTTGGCCTGCCACAAAGCTGGCCAACTCGCCCGCTTTGACTTTGCCTGTGGTGTCGGCGGTCACGCCCGCAGCAATATGCACCTTCTCGCCGTCCACCGCCGTGAGCAAGATCACGGCGGTTTTCATCTTGTCCTTGAGCTTGTCCACAGTGTCGCGCAGGGTCTTGGCGTCCGCACCTTCCAGCTTGGCCACCAACAGTTTCACACCGTTGATGTCCAGTGCTTGGGTCATCAGCTCATCGCCTTGGGCAGAAGCGAGCTTGCCTTTGGCGGCGGCCAGTTCTTTCTCCAGCGCCTTAACCTGGTCGAGCACCTGCGCAATTCGAGCGTTCAGCTCAGCCGGTTGGGCTTTGAGCGTGCCTGCGGCTTGGGTCACGGTGTCTTCGAGCGACTGCAGATAAGCCAATGCGTTTTGGCCCGTCACCGCCTCGATGCGGCGCACACCAGCGGCCACGCCGCCTTCGCTCACGATCTTGAACAGGCCAATATCGCCCGTGGCTTTGACATGGGTACCCCCGCACAGTTCGCGGCTGGAGCCAATGTCGAGCACGCGCACGGTCTCGCCGTACTTCTCGCCAAACAGCATCATGGCACCCGTCTTTTGGGCGCTTTCAATGTCCATCACCCGCGCTTGCGCGGCGGCGTTGGCCAAAATTTCGGCGTTGACTTGGGCTTCGATTTGGCGGATTTCGGCGTCGGTCACAGGCGCGTTGTGCGCAAAGTCAAAACGGGTGCGCTCGGCATTGACCAAGCTGCCCTTTTGCTGCACATGGCTGCCCAGCACTTCGCGCAGGGCTTTGTGCATCAGGTGGGTGGCGCTGTGGTTGCGCACGGTGGCGGCACGCAGGCCCAAGTCCACATGCGCCTGCACGGCGTCGCCCACCTTCAGGCTGCCAGTTTTGACTTCGCCATGGTGACCAAACACATCGGCCTTGATCTTGAGCGTGTCAGCCACGTTGAACTGGCCGCCCGCGTTGTGGATCATGCCTTGGTCGCCCACTTGGCCGCCGGACTCGGCGTAGAACGGGGTCGTGTCCAGCACCACCACGCCTGCTTGGCCCGCCTTCAACTCGGTCACGGCATTGCCGTCGGCGTACAAAGCCAGCACTTTGGCGTTGGCCGTCAGGTCGTCGTAGCCCACAAAGTCGTTGCCCGCGCCCGAATAGTCGAGCGCCTTGTCCATCTTGAACTTGCCCGCCGCACGGGCCTGGGCTTTTTGCTTTTCCATGGCGGTGGCGAAACCCGCTTCATCCACGCTCAGGCCACGTTCGCGGCACACATCGGCCGACAGGTCGAGCGGGAAGCCGTAGGTGTCGTGCAGCTTGAAGGCCACTTCGCCCGGCAGCACTTTCACACCACCGTCGAGAGCTGCATCCAAAATCTGCATGCCGCTTTGCAGCGTCTCGAAGAAGCGCTCTTCTTCCACACGCAAAACGTCGGCAATGCGATCGGCCTGATCGGCCATATTGGGGTAAGCCGCGCCCATGAGCTTGACCAAGTCGGGCACCAGCTTGTGGAAGAACGGGGTCTTTTGGCCGAGCAAATAACCGTGGCGAATGGCGCGGCGGATGATACGGCGCTGCACATAGCCCCGGCCTTCGTTGCTCGGCACCACGCCGTCGCTCACCAAAAACGCGGTGGCGCGGATGTGGTCGGCGATCACGCGCAGCGACTTGTTGTTCAGGTCGGTGCAGCCGGTCTCGCGCGATGCGGCTTTGATCAGCGCGTCAAAAATGTCGATTTCGTAGTTGCTGTGAACGTGCTGCAAGATGGCGGCCAGGCGCTCCAGGCCCATGCCGGTGTCCACGCAAGGCGCAGGCAGCGGCGTGACGGCACCGGTTTCGTCCATGTTGAACTGCATGAACACGTTGTTCCAGATTTCGATGAAGCGGTCACCGTCTTCATCGGGGCTGCCGGGTGGGCCGCCGGGAATGTGTGCGCCGTGGTCGTAAAAAATCTCAGAGCAAGGTCCGCAAGGGCCGGTGTCGGCCATCATCCAGAAGTTGTCCGACTTGTAGCGGCCACCCTTGTTGTCACCAATGCGGATGATGCGGTTTTCTGCCTTGATGCGTTCAGGCGTCCAGCCGGCCTTGACAAAAATGCCTTCCCAAATGGCATGGGCTTCGTCGTCTTCCATGTAGACGGTGGCGTAGAGCTTGTCGGCAGGCAGCTTGTAGACCTGGGTCAACAGCTCCCAAGCCCACTCGAGCGATTCACGCTTGAAGTAGTCGCCAAAAGACCAGTTGCCCAGCATCTCGAAGAAAGTGTGGTGGCGGGCGGTGTAGCCCACGTTTTCCAGGTCGTTGTGCTTGCCACCGGCCCGCAAGCAGGCTTGCACCGACGCTGCACGCACATAACTGCGCTTGTCGGAGCCCAAAAACACGTCTTTGAACTGGACCATGCCCGAGTTGGTGAACATCAAAGTGGGGTCATTGCCCGGCACCAGGGGGCTGGAGGCCACCACGGTGTGCCCTTTGGACTCAAAAAAGTCCAAAAAGGTCTTGCGGATGTCGGAGACGGAAAAAGTGGCTTGGCTCATGGGGTGTTTCGCTCAAAGTGCAACCGTGCATTATAAGTTTGGGCATTCGCACCAGATGCGAGCGAAGAGCGCACGGGCTTGTTGGCCTGAAATCCGGCACAACCCGCTCAGAAAATGGCGTGTTCCCCGCGATCGGGCGCACCCTCGCCTTTGACCCAACGGGCATAGGCATCAAACAGCGTTTGTGTCCCGTGCGAGGGGGTGGCCTGCTCATCGTAGCGCTGCGCTGCAGCGTCCCACACCAGCATGGACTCGGTGGCGTAATACCGACCGATGCGGGCCAGCTCGGCCTTGTTTGCAGCAGCAGGAATGAGCCTGCCCAACACGCTCAACACACCCACGATGACATCCATCAGGCCCACCGGAACCCGCTTGAAGCGCGTCGGCATGCCCAACAAAGCAAACAAATGTTCGCCCTGCGCCAGTGGCGTGATGGCTGGCCCCGGCCCGCCAATGGGCAAGATCTGGTTGTGCCGCGACACATCATGAAGGCACCCCGCCAAAAAATCGGCCAAATCGTCGTCGCTGATGGGTTTGCAGGCAGTCAGCTGCCCGTCACCAAAAAGCAAGAACGGCTTGCCTTTTTTGACACGCTCGAGCTGCCCCGACAGAGATTTGAAAAAAGCCGTGGGGCGCACGATGGAATAGGTCATGCCCGATTCGATCAAGGTTTTTTCAAAGGCCAACTTGGCATGTTGAAACGCCAACAAGGGTTTTTGAACACAGATGGCCGACAGCTGCACAAAGTGCCGCACCCCCGCAGCTTGTGCCGCTTTCAGTGCAATCACATGGGCCTGGTGATCGACTCGCCACGCGTCTTGAACAGAACCGGTGCGAGAAGCCATGCAAGAGACCACCGCATCAAAACGGGCTTGCGTGAAAGACGGCTGGCTCCAAACTTCTGGATCGGCCGCATGGCCCTGCACCACAGTAGCCCCAGCCAGACGTTCCAACAGATGGGTGTTGGCTTGGCTTGAGTCCACGCCTTGGCGGGGCCTCACCAGACAAACCACCTCGTGGCCTCGCTGAATCAGGGCCCGCGCAGTGGCCATGCCGATCGTGCCGGTCGCCCCAAGTAAAAGCACCCGCAGGCCAGACTTGGGCTCCAGACCGCTCACAGACGATGGTGTGGTGGCGTTTGAACCATTCAAATGGCTGGAAGGCTGGTCAAGGGTCACGCCGCGAACTCCGAAAAATTCAGAATTTCAATGTTACTGTTTTTCTACCGTCTGATGCTTGACGGTGAGTCATGCTGGCGCACGGTAGATCACAAGAAGGCCCATAATTGGTTTTTCCAAGAGGCGTTTCTAGGATCAACAGACTCCCATCTGCTCTGATTTTTGTTCGCCACGTTCACATCTTGACCGGCCCCACAGGTGCCGGGTATTCACAGACCACCTTGAAACCATGACCACATCGCCCCTCGCCTTGCTCAATGACCCCAGCTTGCTCAAGACCGACGCCCTGATCAATGGGCAATGGATTGCTGGCAGCAGCCGTTTTGACATCACCGACCCCGCCACAGGGGCCGTGTTGACCTCCGTGGCCAATCTCGGCCCGGTTGAGACCGAAGCCGCCATTGCGGCGGCCAACGCCGCTTGGCCTGCCTGGAAAGCCAAAACCGCCAAAGAGCGCAGCATCATCTTGCGCAAGTGGTACGACCTGCTGATGGCCAATCAAGACGATTTGGGCCGCATCATGACAGCCGAGCAAGGCAAGCCCCTGCCCGAGGCCAAAGGCGAAGTCGCTTATGGCGCGAGCTTTGTGGAGTGGTTCGCCGAAGAGGCCAAGCGCGTCAACGGCGAGACACTGCCCCAGTTTGACAACAACCGCCGTTTGATGGTGCTCAAGCAGCCCATTGGCGTGTGCGCGGCCATCACGCCGTGGAACTTCCCTCTGGCCATGATCACGCGCAAAGTCGCACCGGCCTTGGCTGCAGGCTGCCCGGTGATCATCAAACCGGCCGAACTCACGCCGCTGACCGCCCTGGCCGCGGCCGAGTTGGCCATCCGCGCGGGCATTCCAGCGGGCGTGCTCAACATGATCACGGCCGACGCCGACAACTCGATTGCCGTGGGCAAGGTGCTGTGCGCGAGCGACGTGGTGCGCCACATCAGCTTCACCGGCTCCACCGAAGTGGGCCGCATCTTGATGGCTCAGTCTGCGCCCACCGTCAAGAAAATGTCGCTCGAGCTCGGCGGCAACGCACCCTTCATCGTGTTCAATGACGCCGACATCGACAGCGCGGTCGAAGGCGCGTTCGCGAGCAAATACCGCAATGCGGGTCAGACCTGCGTGTGCTCCAACCGCTTTTATGTGCAAGAGGGTGTGTACGACGAATTTGTCAAAAAATTCGGTGCCAAAGTGCAGACGGCCAAAGTGGGCAACGGCTTTGAAGACGGCGTGAACCAAGGCCCCTTGATCGAAGAAGCGGCCTTGACCAAAGTGCAGCGCCATGTGGACGACGCCGTGGCCAAAGGCGGCCGGGTGGTGGTAGGGGGCAAGCGCCTGTCCGGCATGGGCTCGGGCCAATTTTTTGAACCCACCGTGGTGGCCGATGCCACGGCCGACATGCTGTGCGCCAAAGAAGAAACCTTCGGCCCCTTTGCGCCCATCTTCAAATTCAAGACCGAGCAAGAAGCGGTGGATGCCGCCAACAACACCGAATTCGGCTTGGCCAGCTACTTTTACAGCCGCGACGTGGGCCGCATTTTCCGCGTCGCCGAAGCATTGGAATACGGCATGGTCGGCATCAACGTGGGCATTTTGGCCACCGAGCATGTGCCTTTTGGTGGCGTCAAGCAATCGGGCCTGGGCCGCGAAGGCTCGCACCACGGCATGGACGACTATGTGGAGATCAAATACCTCTGCATGGGCGATATCCTGAAGTAAACTCCACCTTCGCGGGTGTCGTTCAATGGTAGGACTCTTGCTTCCCAAGCAAATAACGTGGGTTCGATTCCCATCACCCGCTCCAATTTTTTAGCCGCTTTCCAGAAGGCCCCGCAAGGGGCCTTCGGCATTTTGACCCTCCCCATGAACATCACCGTCAACGAAGCGCTCAAAGCCTACATCGACCCGCTCACGCCCGATGAGCATGCTGCACTGGAGCGCAGCATTTTGG
This sequence comes from Limnohabitans sp., assembly GCA_021731425.1. Lineage (GTDB taxonomy): Bacteria > Pseudomonadota > Gammaproteobacteria > Burkholderiales > Burkholderiaceae_C > Limnohabitans_A. Next base: position 6,736 of record JAKFXJ010000322.1, read on the forward strand.
CCGAGGGCTGCCGCGACGCCTTGGTGTTGTAGGGCGACCTGCTGGTAGACGGGCACAACCGCTACGGTATTTGCCAAAAGCATGGGCTGCCCTTTCTGACGGTACAGAACACGCGCTTTCAATCGATGGAGGACGTGCACCTGTGGATGATCGACCAGCACCTGGGACGGCGCAGCGTGTCGGATTTTCAGCGCGGCGTGCTCGCCCTTCGCAAACGTGCGATTTTGGCCGAGCGGCGGTCACAAGCCATCGCCGCGACCGCTTCGGCGGACACCGCCGCGCCCGTCGAGCCAGGCCACCCCCCAAAAAACGGCGATGCGCCAGAAGCCAATCCGCTCAAAAGCCGCGCCGACATTGCCAAGGTGGCACGACTGAGCAACAGCCAAGTGGTGCAGATCGAAAAAATCCAGAAACAAGCCGCGCCTGAAGTGGTGGCTGCCGTCAAGTCAGGCGTCATCTCCATCAACGCGGCCGCCGCCGTGGCCAGCTTGCCCGCCGAAGAACAAAAGAGCGCAGCCCTGGGCGGCAAAGACGAACTCAAACAAGCGGCCAAACGCGTGCGCGATGGCACCCGCAAAACACCACCTGACAACCAGCCCTCTGGCCAAGCCGGCAACGCTGACGCAGACCCTACAGAACTGCAAGCCCTGCAAGCGCAAATTGACGCCTTGACCACAGAGAACCAGGCGCTGCGTGCACAGGTGGCGCATTTGCAGGCGCAACTGGCGGTTTGCCTATTGAGGTTTTGAGCCCGCCGACGCCCAGCTGCACAGTAAGGGCTGTAAACCCTGAGTCTGCGGCTTATCAGAGCTCACCCTGCACAAAACAGCCCTGTGTGAGGCGCTCACCGGATCGGACGATTTGGCGAGCGAAGCGAGTATGAGCCCGACCGGTGAGCGCCTCACACAGGGCGACACCAGAGATTGCAATGCTCACAACATGACAAAAGGCCCACAAAGGGCCTTTTGTCATGAACGCAGCAACCGATCAGAAAATCAGTTTCACGCCGGTCTTGCTTTGCAGCTGCTCAGGCGTCACGCCCGGAGCCAACTCGACCACTTTAAGGCCCGCGTCGGTCACATCCATCACGGCCAAGTCGGTGATGATGCGGTCAACCACACCCTTGCCCGTGAGCGGCAGCGTGCACTCGGGCAGGATCTTCATGTCTTCGGTGCCGTCTTTCTTCTTGGCGACGTGCTCCATCAAGATGATCACGCGCTTGACGCCCGCCACCAAATCCATCGCGCCGCCCA